>JAPKZP010000508.1 GCA_026393735.1 Acidobacteriota bacterium | reverse complement strand
GCGCCGACAGCCAGCCGATGGTGTTCAGGAACAGATCCTTGTTGCCCTGCGTGGTGACCGCGGCGTTGCTCGCGAAATCCGAATCGCCGACGATAGCGACGCGCGCCCCGGCCGCAGGCGTGCCGGTGGGATCGCCGCCGTCTGATCGCACCGATGGGGCCGACACCGCGGCCGCGATGGACACGGGTCCTTTCCGGTCCCCCTTCGCCTCGTCGAACGCCACTGTCACCTCACCGCCGGCCACGAGTGCCGTGGCGTCAGTCTCCGCCCAACTATTGGGACCAGTTTCGACGAACGTCTGCGGGCTGCGGCCGTTCACGCCGCCAGTCACGGGACTGACCGACCGTGCGAGCGGGAACGCCGTGAGCAGCGTGAAGCCCGGCGTGATCGGATGGAGCGGGTAGTTCGAGGCTACGGGCACCGACGCGTCCACGCCCAGGATCTGTCCCAGCCCGCTGGCATCGATGATGATGTCGTTGCCGACGTCGAATCCCCAGTCGTGCGCCAGCGCGATCAGGTTCGTCAGCGGCGGGGCGTCGGGCTTGACCGGCGGGTCGAGTGCCATCAACAGCTTGCCGTTGTTGCCGAGATATCTCGTCAACGCGTCGATGTCACCCGGGACGAAGTCGGTGCGCGGGCCCGCCACCACCAGCACGGCCGCGTCCCCGGGCACCCCGCCCTGTCGGGAGATCTCCACCGTGCCCACGGTGAAACGGTCGCGCCCAAGGGCCGCGGACATCGTGCCGTAGCCGCCGGGCTCCGATGACGCCGTGTCGCGCTCGCCGTGGCCCGACGTGAAGTACAGCTTTCGCTGCTGATCGAAGACGACCCTCGCGATGCCGTTGGTCAGGGCCTGTTCGGTGAAGGAGTCCACGGGCTCGGTGCGCCCCTTGTAGGTGCACACGGCGGTGCCGTACTGCTGCACCTGGTACTGTTTGGCGACGGCCGGCTGGGTGTCGGGGTCCACATACTCGGCTGACACCCTCCTGGACGCGTATTCGTACTCTTTCAGTTCGTCCTGCCAGCGCTGGAGCTCGAACGGCCTTTCAAACACCACGACCGTCAGCGGCGAATCGAGCCTGGCGAGGACGGCGAGCGTCTGATCCGAAAGCCTCGACTGCCGCGTCGCGCCGACCACGCACAGCACGATCAGCACACCTGTGACGGCCGCTGCGCCATAACGCGTCAATGGCCGATCAAAGATCCTGGCGATGCCCCGCCACTGGCCAAGGACGCAAGCGATCACGCAGGCCATTCCGGCGCCGAACACGTAATACGCGTACCGCTCGCCCGGCAGAAGGCCGTGCTGCGCCACCAGCGCGATCGACGCCACCGCGATGCCAAGCCAGCCCATCAGTCTGAGAATCCGAGTCGCCATGTGGATGCCTCACCTCGACGGGACACCACCGCTACTTGAGCGAGCACTGCGCCACTTCAACCCCGCACTTCCGGCCGCCGGCCTTGGCGCACTCGGCCATGGCGTTCGCTTGTGCCTTCATCTTCGTCGAGTCCCGTCCCCAGGCGACGGTGTTGCCGTCGGCTGCGACGGCGGCGCAGCTGTTGTAGTACCACATGATGAGCTTGCAGGCCGTGCCCCGCGCTGAACAGTTCTTGATCGCTTCCTTCTCGGCTCGATCCTGATAATCCCAGCCATACGACCAGCCGGCCCCCTTGTCCTTCGCGCTGTACGCGATGGCGCCGTAGGACCTCTTCGCCCCGCACCTGGCCTGGCACTTCGCCCTGATTTCCATGCACAGGTCTGTCGTGTTCGAAAACAGTGCGCACTCAGGTCCCGTGCACTCGTACAGGCAGCTGCCCTGAGCTGAAACGCGCGTCGGGAACCCGAGCAGGAAGGAGCCAATCAGAACAGGACCGGTGCAGCTCAACACCCACCGTGCGATGCCAATCATGGTTCCACCTCGGGGAGAGGCGACCGACATGAACGACGGGGGCCCGGGGGGATTCTAGTCCCGCCACGGCCCGGACGGAAGCGGGATTCCGGCGTGTCCGCGGCGAAGACACAGGCCGGATCGGCTACAATGCCGCTCCAGATCCGAGACGTGGCGTTGACATGAAGCCTCTTTCGCGTTCCGCTCGGCTATGGTGGGTGGCGGCGGGTCTCTTGGTGCCGCTTTCGGGAGCGATGCTGCCGGGATGCACGCGCGATGCTGCCCCAGGCGAGCGGGCACCGGTGGCTCACGAGCGGGTACCGGCGGCACAGGAGCAGCCGCCCGCCAGCGACGCCAGTCACCAGCCGCCGAACCTCGGCAGGCCCATCGCGCCCGACGTGCTCGAGGCCCCTGGACCGGCCCCCCCGCCGTCCGGCGTTCCCGTCTTCCAGCCCGAACCGACGCCCGCCGCGATGCAGGAAGAGTTCGCGCGCAAGGGTTTCACGCTGGACGCGCCCTCCGGTAACTACCTGTCGCCGAGAGTCCTGGCCAAGACGCGGCAGGAGGATCTCGTGCCCGTAGAAATCGGCGGAGCCTACGTCAAGGATCTGCGGGGCGGGACGGTCTTTCTCCGGGAGTCCATCCGCGCCAGGCTCCTCGCGGCCGACCAGGCGCTCTTCAAGAAGGCGCAGAAGCATCTTGTCATCACCTATGGTTTCCGCTCGAACACCCTGCAGCAGGAACTGTTCAACCAGTTGCACGGAAAGGGAAAGGTCGCGCAGGCCGGCGAGTCATTCCACGAAGCCGGCATGGCCGTGGATCTGTCCAACTGGCGAGAGGCGCAGCGCTTCATGATCGAGGCGGGGTTTGTCGGGGGCTGCTACGGCATCGAAGAGGATCTCGTCCACTACTCGATCGACGAGATCACGAAGGCGTCGAACATGGACGTCTTCACGCGCTGCACTCTGAAGGAGATCCCGGAAGACATCGTCAAGGGCGTGAAGAAGGTGGGCAAGGTGGTCGGCAAGGCCGGCAAGGTGACGATCGGCAAGATCAAGAAGAAGTAGGGCAGGGTCGATGGACGTGGTCTCGGCCGGCACGTAGCTCATGTCCGGATCGAACTGCTTGCAGGGGACGCTCCGTGGCTCAGGTCACGCCGGGCCGCGGCTCCAGCGTGGGCAGGGCGTGGGCGTGTGCTGCATGCGCTGCCGACACCCGCTCGAACTCCGAGCCGACGATGGCGGCTCCCGTGGGACCGGTTGCAGGGAGTCCGAGCATTCGTAGCGCTCGCCGCGAGCGCCCAGGCAGCTCGCCTGACTTTGGGCTTGACGTGTAAAATTTAAAATATTAGATTCTAGATGTTACGTAAACCACCCGGGACGCCATCCCCCATGAGCGGCTACCGGGCGACGGGGCATCGGCGTCGCGACCACCGAGGCGCGACGGATCGCCCGTGGAGCAATACCAGCCCGCTACTGCCCAGGAGCCAGCATGACGACCCACACATTCCGTCCACGTTCGCGCTGGGTGCGCGCGGTGCCGCTCGCCCTGCTCGTGACCGCGCTGGTCGCAGGTGCGGCCGCCGCCCAGACTGGAGGGACCGCTCGTATCTTCGGGCAGGTCCGCGACACCTCTACCGCCGTGTTGCCAGGCGCCACCGTCGAGGTGCGCAATCAAGGCACCGGCATGGTGCGCGTCACGGTGACCACCGAGACGGGCAGCTACGTCGTGCCGATCCTGCCGGTCGGTCGCTACAGCGTGAAGATCTCGCTCGAGGGCTTCACGACCTTCGTCAGAGAGGACCTGCTGCTCGAAGTCGATCAGGAGGCTCGCGTCGATGCGACGATGGGCGTCGGGGCCATCACCGAAACAACCACGGTCAAGGCCGAGACGCCGCTGCTCGAGACGCGCAGCAGCTCGCTCAGGAGCGTCGTCGACAACAAACGGATGGGAGAGCTTCCGCTGAACGGCCGCAATCCCCTCGAACTCACGCTGTTCATTCCGGGGATCCAGGCGACGTCGGGCACCGCGATCAACCAGTCCAACACGCGCCCCGATCAGCAATTCATCTCGTCGAGCGGCGGGCGCGGCAACGGCGTGCTCTACGCCCTGGACGGCGGCGACAACAGCGACAGCTACACCAACGTCGCCAACGCCTATCCCAATCCCGACGCGCTGCAGGAGTTCAGCGTCCAGACCAACAATTTCACCCCTGAATACGGGCGCCGGCTGGGCGGCGTGGTCAATGCGATCACGCGCTCGGGCAGCAACGCCTTCTCGGGCTCGGCGTTCGAGTACCTGCGCGACGCGTCAATGAACGCATCGAACTTCTTTACACCCGGACGCGAGGATGGCCTGAAGCGGAACCAGTTCGGAGGAACGCTGGGCGGGCCCATCCGCAGGGACAAGACGTTCTTCTTCGCCTCCTACCAAGGCACGCGCGTCAGCCAGGTACCTCTGGACAGAACCGCGGTCGTGCCCACACAGGCGATGCGGAACGGGGATTTCTCGGGTCTGCTGACGGCGAGCGGGGCGCTGGTGGTCGTGAAGGACCCGCAGACCGGCCTCCCCTTCCCCGGCAACCAGATCCCGGTAAGCCGTTTCGACCCGGTCGCTGTGGCGCTTCTTCAGTACATTCCGGTGCCCACGGACTCGTCCGGCCTCGTCCGGGTGCCTCTCCTGAACACGCTGGACGACGACCAGTATCTGGGAAAAGTCGATCATCAGCTGACGTCCGCGGTTCGCTTGACTGGGCGGTACATGTTCGACACCGTCCGCCGCGGCAATCCCATGAGCGAGACCAACTACCTGGCGTCGGCGCGCTACAAGGACTTCAAGTCGCACAATCTGACTGCCTCCTCGACGGTGGTCTTCACACCTCGTCTGCTCGGCGTCGTGGGCTTCACTATGAACCGGGTCGTGTCGCAGCAGACCTACGGCTACGGGAAGACGCTGCACGACCTTGGCACCAACATGACGGACCTGTCCTTCAACAAGGACATCTCGCTCGCGGTGAACGGGTTCTTCTCGCTGCCCACCGTGGCCGGCGGCGTTCTGACGCGCAGCGGCTACCAGTTTCAAGCCTCGTTGACGTACGCGATCGCGAGCCATGAACTCAAAGCGGGGACGGACATTCTTCGCCAGCGGCTGGAGATGCCAGGTCTGCCGTTCAACTCCGACGCCGACTGGATCTTCGGCGGCCTGTTCACCGGCAGCAACCTGACCGACTACATGCTCGGGTTGCCCTCGGCCTTCACACAAAGCTCCGCCCAGTTCGAGGACCTGCGGTCGTGGAACCCCGGGTTCTTCGTCCAGGACGTCTGGCGGCTGAACAACCGGCTCACCCTGAACTTGGGACTTCGCTACGAGCCGTTCCTCCCGTGGGTGGACAAGATTGCCACGACGACGGCCGTCTTCAGCCAGGGCGCACAGTCGACGGCGGCGCCGGGGCTGCCGAAGGGACTCCTCGTCGGGGGAGATCCGGGCATTCCCGACGCCGGCTACAGAGGCTCGTACACGCAGTTCGACCCCCGCCTTGGCCTGGCGTACGTGCTCCCGAACAATCGGACGAGCATTCGCGTCGGGTATGGGCTCTTTCACGAGTTCCCGAACTCGATCATCAGTAACCGCGTCTCGCTGTCGGCGCCCTACGTCGTTCGCGTCGACATTCAGAATCCCCCGAGTCTGAAGGACCCGTTCAGCGGCACGATCAAGAACCCGTACCCGACAACCGTGCCGCCGCCGCCGACCTATCCGTTCCCGAGGCCAGTGGCTGCCACGGTGTATGATCCCAACTTCACAAACGCGTACGCGCACCAGTGGAACGCATCGGTCGAGCACGAGTTCAAGAACATCTGGCTGGTCCGCGCGTCCTACATGGGCTCTCGAGCGAGGCATCTGATGGCGACGCGAGAGATCAACGCGGCCGTCTTCACCACGGGCGCGTCGACGGGCAACATCAACCAGCGCCGACCGTTCTACCCGGACTTCACCAGCATCGGGCAGATGGAGGCCACCGGGTCCTCAAACTACGAAGGCGTTGCATTAGGCATGGAGCGCCGGCTGTCGAAGGGCTATTCGGTCAAGGCCAGCTACACGTATGGAAAGTCGTACGACGTGAACTCGGCCGCCGCGGCGGCAGGCGTCTCGGGGCTCTATACGAATCCGAACGACCCCATGTACGACTGGGGGCGGTCGGACTTCGACAGGCGGCACCGCTTCGTCGGCACCGTCGTGTGGGCGCTGCCGTCGCTTGCAACGGCCCACCCCGTCGTCCGCTATGCCCTGGGTGACTGGCAGGTGAGCGCGATCGTCGTCCTGGAGTCCGGCACGCCGTTCACGGTCCTCGCGGGTTCGGATCGGTCGCTCGACGGGGCCGCCAACGACAGGCCCGATCAGACAGGCGATCCCGCGTTGTCGAGCGATCGACCCAGAAGTGAACAGGTGCTGCAGTGGTTCAATACCAGCGCGTTCCAGCTGAACGCCCTGGGCACGTTCGGGACCGCCCCGCGCAACAGCGTGACCGGGCCAGGAAACAAGACCGTCAACCTGGCCCTCGTGAAGAGTTTCCCGGTGAAGCGGGTCAGGCTGCAGCTCCGCGCTGAGGCGTTCAACCTGTTCAACTGGGTCAACCTGGGAACGCCGACCAACAACCTGTCGTCGTCGCTCTTCGGGCGCATCACGACGGCCGCCGACCCTCGCATCATCCAGCTGGCCGTTCGGGCGGTATTCTAGGTTTCGGGGGGAGTCGGGGCGCGAGGCGGGAGGCTTCCAGCCGCGCCTCCCGACTCTCTCGGGACGCTCCATGTAGGAGGCTGCGTGCCGTGTGGCACACGGCAGTGTCCGCGGGAGGAGATGTGGGAGCCTCGACTCGTAAGCAACTGCCACCGGTGACACGCGAACGGGCCAGTGATTCGGCATTCCAGGCTCTCCGCGATGGGATCCTCACGCAGCTGTTCAAGCCGGGGGAGCGGTTGAATATCCCCGATCTCGCTGCCAGGCTCGACGTGAGCCTGACCCCTGTGAAGGAGGCGTTGAACCGCCTCGAGGCCGAGGGACTTGTCCGGATCCGGCCGCGAAGCGGGACGTTCGTGGCGGAACTATCGCCGGAGGACGTGGCGGAGACGTTCGAGATCCGCCGCGCGCTCGAATGCCTCGCAGCGGAGCGGGCGATAGCCCACCTGACTCCGGAGGTTCTGGATCGGTTCCGCTCGATCGTCAGGGACCTGGAACGACCGGTCGCGGCCGAAGCGGACCGCGCCCTCCACGAGCAGACCAACGTGCAGTTCCACAGTCTGCTCGTCCAGCTCTCCGGGAATCGGCGTCTGGCCGAGATGTACGCCGAGCTGAATGCGCACGTGACTATCGCCCGCATCCACCACCGCCGCGAAGACTGGGCGCAGCGTCTCGATCGGGTGCGGCAGGAACATCGTGCGATCCTCAAGGCTCTCGAGGCGCGTTCAGTCGAGGGCCTCGTGCAGGCGCTTCGTCAACACATTCAGCGGGCGTCGGATTCGCTGGTTGAGGACCTGCGGCGGAAGGCCGCCATCGCGCCTCTCGCCGGGTCGGGTCGTCGATGACTGGAGGGGCGTTCCCGGCCTGCCCAGGAGTGACGGATACGTCCGCGGAGGCTGCCGGCCCCCTCTGGAGCATGCGATGAGAATCACACGCGTCGACGCCTATGCCGTCCGCCTCCCCCGCGAGCTGGAGGCCGTGACCGGAACGGCGGGGCTCCCGGCCAGGCTGACGGATCCGAGGCCGGGCGAGTGCCCACCCTACCGGTGGGCCGATACCTACCGGCTCCTCTACTCGACCTGCTTCGAGACGACCCTGGTGCGCGTCCAGACCGACGAGGGCGTGGTGGGCTGGGGCGAAGCGCAGTCGCCGGTTGCGCCGGAGGTGACGCGGACCATCATTGACTCCCTCCTGGCGATGGTGGTCACCGGGGAGGACGCCCTGGCCCCGGAAGCCCTGTGGGACCGGATGTACGCTTCCATGCGATCGCGCGGCCACACGGGCAGCTTCTTCATCGACGCGCTGGCCGGGATCGACACGGCGATCTGGGACATCTGCGGGAAAGTGTATGGCCAGCCGATCTACCGGCTGCTTGGCGGACCGGTGCGAACATCGTTGCCGTACTACATCTCGGGCCTTGGCGGTGCCACCGACGCCGACAAGGTGGAACAGGCTCGAGCTTACGCCGCGCGGGGTGCCCGAGGCTTTAAGGTGTTTCTCGACCGGAGCGCGCGCGAGTGCGTCGCGCTGGTGGACGCGTTGCGGGAGGCGCTCGGGAGCGAGGCGGAGATCTATGTCGACGCGCTGTGGCGGCTCGCGCCCAAGCAGGCCTTGCGTCTGGCCGAGCAGCTGGCGCCGCGGGGCGTGGGTTTCCTGGAAGCGCCGCTGGTTCCAGAGGACGTCGCCGGTCACACGTGGCTGACGGCGAGGGCGAACCTCCCAATTGCGATTGGGGAGAGCTACCGCACCCGGTTCGAACTGCGGCCTTTCTTCGAAGCGCGTGCGATGGACATTCTGCAGCCGGACGCCGGCCGCACCGGCATCACGGAGGGCCGCCGCATCGCCGCAGTGGCCGACACCTATCACGTGTCCCAGGCCCCGCACATCAGCATCGGGCTGGGACCACAACTCGCGGCGGCCTTGCATCTCGCCGCCGCCTCGCCGGGCTTGCTGGTCGTGGAATGCAATCCTAAAGTCCTGGAGGTTGCGAATCGGTTCCTGCGCGTCCCCATTGCCTCCAGCGCCTCCGAGCTGGTGGTGCCGTCTGGACCCGGCCTTGGTATCGAGATCAACGAGGACCTGCTGCACGCCATCGGCGCATCCCGGTTGGACGAGCGAGGAGACACACAGTGACACGCTTCGAGGGGATTTTCCCCATCGTGAACACGCCGTTTTGCGAGGACGGCACGATCGACATCGACAGCCAGCTCCGCCTCGTCCGGTTCCTCCTCGACGCCGGCGTCCATGGCCTCGCGCTGTTCGGCAACGCCAGCGAGGGCTATGCGCTCTCCGGGGCCGAGCGCGAGCAACTGATGCGGGTCATCCTCGACGAGGTGCAGGGTCGGATTCCCGTCTTTGTGAGCACCGGCCACACGGGAACTGACGTGGCGGTCGATCTGAGCCGGGAGGCGGAACGTGCCGGGGCCGACGGCGTCATGGTGCTGCCACCGTATTACCTGCGTCCCGACGCTAACGGCGTCTTCGAGTACTTCAGGGCTATTTCGGATTCAATCTCGATCCCGATCATGGTTCAGGACGCACCCTTGATGACCCAGGTCACGATGAGCGCCCCGTTGCTCGCCCGCATGGGGCAGGATCTCGAGCACGTACGCTACGTGAAGATCGAGGCGCCACCCACGGCGGTGAAGGTCGGCGAAGTCCGGTCCCTGGCGGGTGATGCGCTCACCATTTTCGGGGGCCTCAACGGCAACTTCCTGATCGAAGAACTGGAGCGCGGCGCGCGCGGCACGATGCCTGGCTGCGACATGGTCGACCAGTTCGTCTCGATCTGGAACGCCCGTGGACGCGGCGACGGGACTCAGGCCTGGGAGGGGTTTGCGCGCCTGCTCCCGCTCATCCGCTACGAACTCCAGCCGGGAATGGGCGTGGCCGTCATGAAGCACAACCTCAAGGCCGCGGGTGTGATCGCGAGCGACCGCGTCCGCCATCCGACCAGGGCGCTCGATCCGATTGGCGTCTGCGAGGTCGAACGGACGCGCG
>JAPKZP010000561.1 GCA_026393735.1 Acidobacteriota bacterium | reverse complement strand
CGGGACAACTGGGCGACGGCACGATGACGTCCGTGCCGATGCCAATTGGCGTTAGTGGGCTGGCCAGTGGGGCGGCTGCGGCGGTTGCGTGAGCATACCATTCCTGTGCGGTGACGACCGCTGGCACCGTGAAGTGCTGGGGCAACAACGGGTACGGCCAACTCGGCGACGGTACGACGGCTGCGATCCGCAACGCGTCGGCCGCGGTGAGCGCGCTTTCAAGCCGGGTCGCAGCGGTGACCGCGGGGGCTCGCCACACATGTTCGCTGACTTCCGCGGGAGGCGTGCAGTGCTGGGGATCCGGAGTACTGGGTGACGGCTCGTCGGTGGGGACGCCGCGGCTCCCGGTGGGTGTGAGCGGACTGTCTGGCGGGGTGGCGGCGGTGCGCGCGGGAGACCTCCACACCTGTGCGCTCACCAGCACAGGAGGCGTGCTGTGCTGGGGAGAAAACTCCCACGGCGAACTGGGAGACGGCACGACGACGCGGCGCACGACTCCGGTGCAGGTGAACGGGCTGTCCAGCGGTGTGGCGGCGGTGACAGCGGGATCATCCCACACATGCGCGGTGACACAGGCAGGGGCCGTGCTGTGCTGGGGGTACAACTACAACGGCCAACTGGGTGACGGCACGAGCGGTACGACCGCATCGCGGACGACCCCAGTGGGTGTCAGCGGACTGCCGAGCCCGGCGGTGGCGGTGACGGCAGGGGCAGATTTCACATGTGCGCTGACGACGGCGGGGGGCGTGCTGTGCTGGGGGTTCAATATCGACGGACGGCTCGGTGACGGCACGACGACGTCTCGTAGTACCCCTGTGCCGGTTCTTGGGCTGTCCACGGGGGTTATCGCGGTGTCAGCAGGCGGAAACCACGCGTGTGCGCTGATGGCTCAGGGAACCGTGCAGTGCTGGGGATCGAACCGCTTCGGACAGCTGGGTAGGTCATCGCGGAACGATAGGGCCCCGGGGGCAGTGAGTGGATTGAGTGGTGTCGCGGCGGTGACCGCAGGGTTCCTGCATACGTGTGCGGTGACCGCAGCCGGGGCTGTGAAGTGTTGGGGGTACAACGACTACGGTTCAATCGGGGACGGCAGTCGGTTCCTCGTGCCGGTTGCTGTGCCGGGTCTCACGAGCTCGACGACTACATCTCCCGCGAACGCCGGGACGTACGACGTGCGGGCCACACTCGACAACCCCAACTACGCCGCGGAGCCGGCTGGTGCGATGCTGAAGATCCTGGGCGCACAGGGGATTACACAGAATGTAGCCGACGAGATAGAGACGCTGAGTGCGACTGTCACCGACCCGAACGACAAGCAGCAGCTGGATGAGGCGCTCGCGCAGCTGAGCGCAGCGCTGGATCCGGCGCTGTGGCGCAGCCCGTTGGATCAACTCCAATTGGATCCGACGAACGGCGACAAGGTCTTCCAGGCATTCGCGGACGCGACGAAGACGCTCCTGAAGCTGATCGACGACCCGACATCCACCATACCGGACGCGCCGCTCCAGGCGCTCGTCGACCGCATCGTCGCGGCCGACAGGATGCTGGCGGTTACCGCCATCTCGGCCGCCGGTGGCGGTGTCACTACGATGGCCGCGACCGCCGCGGTCAGCGACGCGACCATGGCTGCGGCCGCGAGCCCGATCCACCGCGTCGACAAGAAGATCGAAGAAGCGATGAAAGAACTTGAAAAGGGCGATGCCGAGGCGCTGGCAGGCAAGCCCAGGAAGGCCATCGACCACTACGGGAAGGCCTGGAAGAAGGCGCAGGAGGCCATCAAGAAGTCATAGCGCGCGCATTCCCGGCGCGTGACGTGCAGGCTTCTGTGAGACGGTTCGCGATCACCCGTCACCGCGCGGACCGACGGCCACGGCGCGTTCACGTGGCGGAGTTGCGGGGACCGCGTCTGGGCCCATTCGACCGCACACCGCGGCGAACAGCGTCACGGCGACGACCTTGGTTGCCTGGAATCCCGCGCGATAGCTCTGGGTGGACGCGACGCTGGCGGGGAATGACGCCATCGGAGGGGCCATCATATCGAAGTCGGGTGGAGGATGCCACGCGCCGGGAGGCCACCCGCGTGTGGCGGCGGGCGGGTGGCGGTGGGTTGGCTTCGCCTGAGCCACGCGGTACAATCCGGCACCACATGTGTTCTGCTGGGAGGGGAGCGACCATCGAGGTGATTCTCAATGCCCGTTCGGGCGCGGGCCACAACGAACAGGTGCAGCAGCGCGTTGTGGACGCGTTCGCCGAGCGCGGAGTGCGTGCGCATGTCTCAACGGCTAACGACGGCGCCGCGCTCATCAGACTCGCCCGGCATGCCGCGCGGAGTGAAGCCGAAAGCGTTGTCGCCGGAGGTGGAGACGGCACGATCAGCGCCGTCGCCGCGGCGATGATCGATTCCGGCAAGCCGCTCGGGGTCCTGCCGCTCGGGACCCTGAACCATTTCGCCAAGGACATGGAGATCCCGCTCGACATTGAAGGCGCCGTCGACACCATCGCGGCGGGCCGCACAGCCGCCATCGACGTCGGCGACGTCAATGGCCGTATCTTCCTGAACAACTCGAGCGTGGGACTGTATCCGCGCATCGTGCACGAGCGTGAGAATCTGCAGCGGCTCGGGTGGGGCAAGTGGCCGGCGTACCTCTGGGCGGCGGTCGCGGTGCTGCGCCTTCATCCGTTGCTGGAGATTCGTCTGGGCGTGGACGGAAAGGAGCTCGCCGGCCGCACGCCCTTCGTGTTTGTCGGCAACAACGTGTACGCCGTGGAGCGGCTCGACATCGGCACCCGCGCGTGTCTCGACAAGGGCGAGCTCAGTCTGTACGCAACGAGCCGCACCGGACGGATGGGCTTGATCCGGCTGGCGCTGGGTGCGCTGCTCGGCGGCCTCCGTCAGGAACGGGATTTCCTCGCCATGACGGCGAACGACATCTGGATTGGCACAAAGCGCGCGCGCATGAGGGTGGCGCTCGATGGCGAAGTGGCCATCATGGAGCCGCCGCTTCACTATCGCATACGGCGAGGGGCGCTGCGCGTGCTGGCGCCTGCCGGGACTCAGACACCGTGACGGGAAGAGCTGAGCGCCCTCGTGCGTGAACGCTCACTCTGGCCACAACGCGAGGCAGCGTGCCCGCCCGCAGCAGTTCAGGGACGCGCGCGCCTTTCTCGACCGTCTGCCCGCGCCGCAGATTGTCGTGCCCGGTAACCACGACGTGCCGCTCCATAATGTGGCCGTCCGCTTCCTTCAGCCGCTGCGCCGATACCGCCGCTATGTCACGGACGACCTGCGGCCGTACTTCGATGACGAGGAGATGGCGGTCCTGGGCGTCAACACGGCGCGCTCGCTGACGATCAAGGGGGGACGCGTCAACGACGCGCAGGTCGCGTGGATGAGTGACCGACTGCGTGCCTGCCCTCCCGGGGCCGTGAAGATCATCGTTACCCATCATCCCTTCGACGTGCCGCAAGGCGACGACGAGCGCAACCTGGTAGGACGCGCGCGCATGGCGATGGGAGCGCTCGCAGGGTGCGGCGTGGACCTGTTTCTGGCGGGCCACCTCCACGTCAGTCGCACGTCGCACAGCGCGGCCCGCTACAAGATCAATGGCCATTCCGCGCTCGTGGTGCAGGCAGGAACCGTTGCGTCCGATCGCGGCCGAGGCGAAGCGAACTCCTTCAACGTCGTCAGGATCGATCGGCCGCAGATCGCCGTTGAGCGATTCGAGTGGCAGGCAGAGAGCGGTGAGTTCGCCCTGGTGTCGAGCGAACGATTCCGGCACACGTCAGACGGCTGGGTCCCGCTGCAGGTGTCGGGACAATCGCCATGACGACTCGATCCGCGATGGCGTTGCGCACCGGCAGCGAAGCGCGCCGCCGGGCCCTCCCCACGTGCCCTCCGGTTTCTGCC
>JAPKZP010000140.1 GCA_026393735.1 Acidobacteriota bacterium | reverse complement strand
TGCAGCCGATGCACGCCGCACTTGAACGCGTGGACCGCCGCGCGCCCGGCCGCGTCACGCACGCGCCCGGCAAGTCCCGGCCACGGCTTCCACCCGCCGAGATAGGCCGGCGGCCCGTCCGGGGTCTCCATGGCGCACGGCGACGGAGCGGTCGTCCACCATGGAATGCCCCGTTCGGCCGCTGCGCTGCCGGCCACCGGCACGGTGAAGTCCGCCATCACCAGACGAGGTGCGTCGTCGCGCCAGAGATCCAGCAGCTCGGCCCTGAAGCGTTCGAACAGGACGAGGTTGGCCTTCAACTGCGCGTGCAGGCGCCACGGGTTGCTGCGGACCGCGTGCGGAGGATTGACGATCGCCGAGATCGTCTGATCGGAGCCGGCGAGCAGTGCGCAGCCGCAAAGGCCGGCCGCGGCGATCTCGGCCTGGGCCGCGGGCGTGCTGATGACCCGGACGTCGACGTCGCGAGCCAGCCGGCGGCCGATGCCGAGCATCGGGTGCAGATGCCCGCTCATCGGCGGCGCCACGAGGTCGACGCGGGCTCGTGTCACGGCGCCGTCACGCCTGCGAGACGGGCGACGCGCGCCACGAAGGTCTGACAGAGGGCCGCCACGTCCTCGTTCGCCAGATACCCCATGTGGCCGCCCTCGACCAAGTGGTCGACGTGCCCGCCCCACGCGCGAGCGATCCAGTCGCCGCCACCGCGCACGACCACGGTGTCGCACGCAGGCCGATGCCGGGCGACGGGACCGTAGGCAAAGACATGCACGCCTTGAAGCACCGGACCCGGCAGTTCCAGATTCGCCAGGATCTCGAGGCCGCAACTGCCGGCCAGCAGCACCGTGTGATCCGCGCGAGCGAGCATGCGCACGACGGCCGGCCGGTGTGCGGCGGCAAAGGCAGGCGTGCGGGACACCAGGTACTGCCGCATGTTTTGCCAGCTTGCGGCGGCGAGAGAGACGTCGCGGTACGGCGGCGTCTGGTCCGCGTACGGAAAATTACGATTCACCCTGGCGGCCTCCGGGATCGCCAGCCGATCCAGGAATGCGGCCTGAGCCGGGCTGAGGGCGCAGCTCTCCGGATCGCTCTGCCCGGTCATGAAGGCGATCTGGATCGGCAGGCTCATGGCACCGCCCGGAACGTCCGATCGCCCTGCACGCGGTAGCGGCGCGTGCGCCAGGTGATCGTCCGCTGGACCAGCGCGTGGACCATATGCACGGGCAGCAGCAGTTCGCTCACGACCGAAGACACCGGATGGTGGAGCGACCGGCCGTAGACGCGCCGCTGCAAGCCGATCAATCCGGCGGACCTCACAGCCAGCAGGACGGCGACGGCAACAAGGCCCGCGCGCGTTGGTCGCAGCGCGACCGCGGCGGCGACACCCCAGAGCAGCAGCGGCGGTGCAGCGTGCAGCAACACGGTCAGGCTCTTCAGCCAGGCCGGCAGGCAGCGCAACTGGAGCAGCGCGAAGACGAACCACCGGTGCATCTGGCGCATGTAGTGACGGCCGCCCGTGACGGTTGTTGTCACCCAGACCGGAGCCGCCGTCTGGCAGATGCTCCCGCCTGACGCGATCACCATGTGGGCAACGGCCAGATCGTCCGTGATGCATCCCATGATCGGGCCGAACCCCCCCAGCCTGTCCAGCGTGCCCGCTCTTATCGCGTACGCCATCCCGTTGATGGTCACGGGCGGCGCGATGTGAAGGAGCGGCAGGTACGTGAGAGCCGCGTTGTTGTTGACGAACTGCGCCAGCAGCCGCGACGGCCAGCGGCCGTCATCAATGTACGCCGGAAGCGCCGTCACCAGCTCGCTGCCGTCCAGCCCGTCGATCATGCATGCCAGGCTCTCCGCCGGCATCCGCGTGTCATCGTCCAGGACCAGCAGCACGCGGTCGCCAACCGCGGTCCGGACCCGCTCGAGCTTGAACAGCTTCGGATTCTCCCCGGCGCCCGCAGGCGGAAGGACCAGGATGTCGAAGCGCGTCTTTGCGTGCCGGCGTCGCAGCATGTCGCACAGATCCCGCGCGGGCCCGTCGCCCGAATCCACGACCCAGACGAACTGCGCGGAAGGTAGGGTGACGACGTTGTCCTCCAGCACGTCGCCGAGGCTGGGATCTCCGGAGAGAATCGGCTGAACGACAGCGACGTCCGACAGATCGCGGTCGGCCCGGCGCCGTGTGTGTCGCGCGGCCCGGACCGCGAGCCACATTTTGACCAGCAGCAGGGTCAGGTAGCCTGCGGCAAGTCCAGCGGTGATCATGCGGGTTGCTTCCGCTGCCAGCGCACGAACGCCTCGACACCGTCGGCCAGAGAAACCGAGGGCGGACCAAGGTCCGCGATCGCCCGCGCGACGTTGAAGGTCTTCGACCACGCGAACACGCCCACGCCGAAGCGCGTGACCAGCGGCTCGCCGGGAAGGTGCAGCAGCCGATACGCCGCTTCCGTGACCGCCGCAGCCGTCATCGCCGTGCGTAACGAGACGCGCCGCGTCGGGGCTGGCAGACCCAGGCGCGCGAAGACGTCCAGCAGGAAATCCTGGATGACCACCGGCTGGTTGTTGGTCAGGTTGTAGCAGCCCGCTACGTCGGGCTTCGTCGCCACGGCAAGCAGGTAGTCGACGAGCGTATCGACGTAGATCAGATCGCCCACGGCCGGCGGGCCGACAGTCGTCACGAGCGGCAGCCTGCCCGATCGCGCCGCCGCCAGGATCCGCGGGAAGAGCACCGTGTCGCCGGGACCAAAGACCGCCCGCGGACGGACGATCACCCACGGCCCCGGGTACGCCCGCACGAGCTCCTCCCCGGCGTACTTGGTGGCCGCGTAGTCGTTCACGAAGCGAGGGCCGATCGGCGAGTCCTCGGTGAGGCCGAACTGATGCCCCTCCCGGTAGAACACCGAACTGGAAGACACGTAGACCAGCCGCGGCAGGCTGCGCCGGCGGCAGAACTCGATGACCTGGCGGGTGGCGTCCACGTTGTCGCGGAGATAGTCGCTCCGGCGGCCCCATGGCGTGGCGCGCGCCGCCGCGTGAATCACGACGTCCGGCGCGAACGGAAGGTCGAACGGTTGCGACAGGTCAAGCGCCGTGTAATGCGGGTCCGCGATCGGCCGGCGGGCCACACCGTGAAGGGACAGCCCCTCGCGGCGCTGACAGCGCGTCATGAAGCGCCCGCCGACAAAGCCCGACGCCCCGGTAACCAGGATCTTCATGCGCGGGCCTCAGCCGCGATCGGGCGGTCCACACAGCGAATCCGACGCCGCTTCTCGAGGGGAGGCGGCTCAATCCACGGTTCGAAGCGCAGCACGGGCGGCTCGAGGCCGAGCCCGCTGCAGAGGCCTTCGATCTCGCGGCGCGCCGCCCGCTGTGCGGAGTCGGCATCCGCCGAATCGGCGTCAATCCTGACGTGCCAGGCCTGGCCGCGTTGCTCGATCCGATAGTCGCGCACCGAGGCGGAGACCAGCACCATCGCCCGCCGTACCGTGTCCGGGAATACCTGACGAGGCGCGCGATCGATCCGGGACGGCCACCAGAGCACGTCGTCCGAACGCCCCTCGACCGCATCAAGGCTGCGCGTGACGCGGCCGCACGTGCACGGCCCCTCGGCATCACGCAGCACGTCGTCCAGGCGGTACCGCACCACGAGCTGCGACGTGCGCGTGAAGTCCGTGACGATCGGCCTGAAGCGGCGATGCTCGCCGTCGAGCCACTCGGGCTCGATGTGCAGGAACTCCTCGTTCAGGTGCAGCCGCCCCGCAGGACAGCTCACACCCAGGAAGCCCTCGGTCGCCTGGTAGACCTCCTGCAGCGGCACGCCGAAGGCGCGTTCGATCTCCACGCGATCGTCCGGTTCGATCACTTCGGCGACCGAGACGACCTGGGCGGGCGCGATCCGCAACTCGCCTCCGAGAGCGGCTGCAGCGAGGCTGCGGAGCACGGTCGGCGGAGCCACCAGCACGTGGGGTGACGCGCCATTGAGCCGCTGCACGTGACCGCCGAGAGGCTCGGTGAGATCGTGAAACGCGAACTGCAGGCGCCGGCTGGCGACCGTCTCGTACAGGTTGCTGTTGGCGCGCAGAAAGAACGCAATCCTCAGGGCAGGCCGCCACGGCTGCGCGATCTGCCGCAACGACGCCGTGGTGAGAAGTCGCGCCAGCACGAGGCCGGCCCACCGCTGGCGTTCTTCCGCGTTGACGATGAACACGCCGCGCGTGCCCGACGTCCCGCTCGACAGTCCCACGGTCAGGCCGTCGAGCGTCGGCCGGAAGTTGCGGTCCCATTCTGCGGCAAGGGCGATATCCACCGCGCGATCGAGGGAGATCCCGCAGGTGTTGAACGCCGCAAAGTCCGCCAGCACCGCCGGCTTGTCGACAATCGGCAGCTGATCCAGGCGGGCTCCGCCGAAGTCTCGATAGAACGACGCACGCCGCAGGTGGTCCCGGAGGAAGTGTTCGATCCGCCGCTGCTGCCATTGCAGCAAGTGGTCCCGGTCCAGGAACCGCAGTCCCCAGCGAGCCCGCGCGAAGGTCCCGATCGCCGCGCCGATCTCACGCATGGTGGGGGTCGTGCAGCGGGACCTGGACTGCAGCCCAGGCCTCGCGACAGTGAGACGGCAGGATGCGCAGATCCGGCCGGTTGCTGCCCAGACGGTGGATCCCGGCAAGCGTTCGCCGATATCGGCCCCAATCGTGGACGATGGGCCGCACGAGAGCTGACGGCAGGCGGTTCTCGCGCCACGCTCGAGTGGACCAGCACGCGTCGGCGACGAGCATCACGGGCCTGCCGTCCGCGTTCGGCAGCACCAGTCCGAGTTGCGCCGGGCTGTGTCCAGAGAGCGGCACCCCGATCATGCTGCCATCACCGAGGAGGTCGAGGCCGCGCTCGAACGGCGCCCAGCGCGGCCCCAGGTCAGCGGCGGCCCGGTCGTCCGCGAAATCGAGCCGGGCGCTGAAGTCGGCCGGCAGCAGGCCCGGCAGGTACCCGCGGCGCAACGCTCCCCATCCCGAATGACCGAGGCTGCCTGCCACGTCGTCGCGCAGCGCCATGAAGCGCGCGCGGGGCAGGTCGCGCAGCCCCGCGACGTGGTCGGCGTGGAGATGCGAGATCACCACGCGCCCGACATCTTCCAGATGCACGCCGATGCGGGCCAGTTGCACGCCGAGCCGCTCATTCGCCGGCAGCCGAACCGGGGTGACCCAGCGATGGAGCCGCGCCGGGAACGCATGTGTCTCGGTCTCGAAGCGATCGGCGTAGCCCGTGTCGTACAGGATGGGGCCGAAGGTCGGATGGACGATGAGCGCGCAGTGGGCGGGAAAATCGACCGCCCCCCATCTGCCGCCGCAAAGCGTGACCCACTCGGGGTGGCGGCAACGGCCTACGCGCAGCCAGTGAAGCACCACCCGCGGCGGTGTCATCGGCCTGCGGCGCCTCGCCGGACGGGTCGCGTCAATAGCACAGCACCACTCCCCCAAGGCTCACACCGGCCCCGCTTCCGAGCAACAACGCATGGTCGCCCCGCCGGAGACGTCCGGAGACGACGGCCTCGTGCAGCGCAGAGGGCAGTGACGCCGCCACCTGGTTGCCGTGCGAGGCGTAGATGTCCACCATCTGATCCGTGCGCAGGTGAAGGCGGGATCGCGTGTACCGAAGGGCGTGGGCGCTGGCCTGGTGCGGCACGACGACGGCGATGTTCGCAAGCGGCACGCCGGCCGTGGTCACGAGGTCCTGCACGAACGCCGCAAGCTGGCCGGCGACCAGATGGAACACGGCCTTGCCGTCCATGCGGAACGTCGTGAGGGGCGCGAACGGCTCCGTCACTCGGCTGGGATGGTACCGCGAGCCGCCGCCCTTGATTTCGCAGAGGTGCGCGCCGTCACTGAACGTGGCGAAGGCGCTGGCGACGACGGCCGATTCAGTGTCTTCCGCGGGGCCGATCACGACGGCCGCCGCGCCGTCGCCGAAGATGCCGCTCTCCTCGAGGTGGCTCCAGTCAAGGCCGCACGACGCGATGTCGGCCGACACGATGAGCACCCGGCGGTAGCGGCCTGCGTCGATGAGGTACGACAGCGTATCGAGCGCCGCCAGGAAACTCAGGCAGCTGGCATTTACGTCGAACGCCGGGATCGCGTGGTATCCGCTCCCGAGCGCCCGCCGCATCAGCGCGGCGTTGCAGGGCATGGCCTGGTCGGGCGTCCCGCTGGCCCCGACGAGACAGTCGATGTCCTCGA
>JAPKZP010000726.1 GCA_026393735.1 Acidobacteriota bacterium | reverse complement strand
CGATCCAGAGCAGCAGCCATGCGAACCCCAGAACGCCGGTCACGACAAACGTGAAGCGCCAGCCGTACCTGAGTGCGAGCCACGCGATGATGGGCGGCGACACGGCGCCGCCGAGTGCGGCGCCGGTGTTGAAGATGCCCATGCCGAGGGCGCGTTCCTTCACGGGAAACCACTCGCCCACCAGTTTCGCGGCGCCGGGCCAGTTGCCGGCTTCGCCGAACCCCAGCACGGCGCGGAAGATCTGGAACTGGCCGGCCGTCCGTGCGAACGCGTGCGCCATGGCGGCGCCCGACCAGACAACGATCGAGAACATGAACCCCAGGCGCGTGCCGATCCGGTCGTACAGCCACCCGGACAGCATCTGGCTGATGCCGTAGAGCACCAGGAAGCTGTTCTGGACCGCCGCATAGTCCGAGTTCGACAGGCCGAGGTCCGTGCTGATGGCGGTCTTCAGCACGGACACGGTCTGCCGGTCGATGTAGTTGATGACGGTGGCCAGGAAGATCAGGCTGATCATCAGCCAACGCAAACCAGGGAACTTCATAGCTATCTCATATTCATGCCGCCGTTGATCTCGATGGTCTCGCCCGCCAGGAACCCCGCACCGTCTCCGGCGAGAAACGCAATCACCTTCGCCACATCGTCCGGCTCACCGGCGCGTCCGAGAGGGATGGTCTTCACGGCAGCCGCGAAGGCCTCGGGGCTCGTGAACGTGTTGTGGAACGGCGTGCCGCCGATGAGGCCCGGCGACACCGCGTTGACTCTGACCCCATGTGGCGCGAGCTCCTTCGCGTACGCTTTGGTCAACGTGAGGACGGCGGCCTTGGCGGCGGAGTAGATCGAGGCTCCCGGGCCGCCGCCGTTGTGTGCCGCGAGCGACGTCAGGTTGATGATGGCGCCGTGCTTGCGCGCCATCATGCCTGGAGCCACCGCGCGGCAGCACAGAAACGTCGTCAGCACGTTGACGTCGAGCACGGCGTGGAAGAATTCCTCGCTCATGTCGACGAGGGCGTGCCGGCCGAGCAGGCCGCCCGCGTTGTTCACCAGGATGTCGATGTGCCCGAAGTGCGCCGCGGCGCCCTCCACCACGCGGGCGACGTCTGCGCTCTTCGTGAGGTCTCCCTGAAAGGCGGTCGACTGCCGGCCGAGCGCCTTGATGTCTCGAACCGCTTCGTTCGCGCCGGCTTCGTTCGAGTAGTAGTGCACCGCGATGTCCGCGCCGTCGCGCGCCAGCGCCAGCGCCGTGGCCCGCCCGATGCCCACCTCGGCGCCAGTCACCAGCGCCACCTGCCCCGACAATCCGCTCATGTCGATGTCTCCCTTCCTCCGTCAGGGCCGTGCAGGGGTCCTGCAGGCGGCCGCGCCTCTTGCCTCTTGCCTCTCGCCTCTCGTCTTCCTATCCCACCTGGGGAGCCGCGAACAGCGGCGCCGTCACGAGGGCTGCCGCGCCGCGCAACCGGGGGTTTTCGGGCGACGGGACGGGTCTGATCTCGATGCTGGCGGCCGCCGGCGCGAGCACACGTTCGGCGAGTGCCTGGCGCACGATGCCTTCGAGCAGGTCCCAGGCGGCGATGATCTCGCCGCCGAGGAAGATGCAGGCCGGGTCGGCCGCGTTGACGACCGTCGCCAGTCCCAGCCCCAGGTAGCGGGCGGTCTCCTG
>JAPKZP010000628.1 GCA_026393735.1 Acidobacteriota bacterium | reverse complement strand
AGCCGGGGGGGGCGAGCCCGCCGGCTGCTGCCAGGAGTTGGCACCGGTCGAGGCAAACACGAGGGTGGCGGCAGCGAGTACGAAGGCGCATCGGCGACCAGGACTCAACATGAGCAACTCCTCCGTAGTGGAAACGGGTTCACGAGCAAAGGCTGTCCAGTCATGGCTTTCGGGACGTGGTCCACCGCGCGCGCGCATCCGCCTCGATGAATGCGAACTTCTGGGCGGTTCGCCCCGTGGTCACGTCGCCGAGATAGAGATCGCCGTTTGGCGCGACCGCGAAGCCATGCACCCAAAGCAGTTCGCCTGGTTTATGTGCTTGCCCTTCTGGCCCTTTCGGGAAGCTCCACTGATGCAATACGCGCCCGGTCGTGTCAAATCTGACAACGATTTGGTCCTTCGGTGGAATCCCCACCATCTCGAACTTCCCCCCCTGGCCCCCCGCAGCGGCCGCGGCCAGGTCGAACGTCTCCCACCACTGCATGGGCGTCGACCCAACCACATACACCTCGTCGTTCGGCATGATGGTAATCGCCCAGGGCGTCATGATGTTGCGCCACTGGGCCAGGGACTTGCCGCTCTGATCGAATACCTGTATCCGCGCGTTGTTGCGCTCGACGACGTACAGGCGGCCCTTCGAATCCATCGCGATGCCATGCGGCAAACTCAACTGGCCGGGGCCGATGCCGACCGTTCCCCACGTCTTCACGAACCTCCCGGTTTTGTCGTAGTGCACAATCCGGTTGTTCCCGTATCCGTCGCTGATGAACAGGTCACCGGTCGGCGAGATAGCGAGGTCGGTAGGTCCGTCGAAGTGCTTGCTGTCCACGCCTCTCTCATTCGCGACACCGAGCGTCATTAGCAGCTTGCCGTCAGGGGTGAATTTCTTCACGGTGTGGTTCCCGCTGTCCGTGACCCAGACACTGCCGTCTCTGTCGAAACGAAGTTGATGAGGCGTCTTGAATTCGCCTTGTCCCCACATCTTGACCAGGGCGCCGTCGTCCGGTCGATAGATCTGGATCGGGATCTCGCCACGGTTGAGCGTCCAGATGTTGCCGGAGGCATCCCTCGCCATGCTGGACATCTCCTTCCAGATTGTCTCGGCCGGCTTCTGGGGCCACCCCGGAACGAATCTGTAGCCGTCCGCCACGTTGAGATGCGGGTACTTGTTCTGGCCGGCCGTTGGAGCGGCGGGGTAAGCTGACTGTGGCTGTGGCGACTGCGCGTGCCCCCACACCGCGAGAGACACAACGGCGAGCACGCCGAGGACTCCGGCCGCACCGTGCTTCTTGATGTCCATGCTGTCTTCCTTCTTTCCAATCGGCGGCTCGCCTGCCGCGGACCCCGGTGTCTCGCGAGGCACTGCCACGCGCGAGAGACCCTGATCATTGGTACGACTTGCGTCGGCGACGTGGAGCGATTCGCGTCGCCTTTCCGTGTTACTTTCCCGGTTGGCCGAACGCCTTGTTGATGGCCGCCACCGTCACCGTCGCCACGTGTTCGATGAGCTTCTTGCCGTTGGCGACCGTCTTGGCGACCGGCGCCAGCGGCACGGTGTTGATCACGAACATATTTTTCGCAGCTCGCTGCGTCGCCCGCACAGTAGTTGGATCGACCGCTGCCATCATCGCCGTGATGACATAGTTGTCGTGGATGCCCTCGTCGTCTTCCTTGATGCCCAGCGTCTCGGCCGCCCATTTCGACAGGCCCGGATAGTCGTAGTACTCGGCGACGTACTGGATCTTCGTCTTGCCGTCGGTCCACTTGCTCGACAAGTCGGCGGCAACCTCCTTCATCGGCGTCGGCGTGCTGCCGTGGTCGCCAATGAGCACGATGCGCTCGAACCCGTTCGTGCGCATCGCTGTTGCCACGTCGGCCACGACACGCTTGAAGGTGTCGACCGACACTCCCACCGTGCCGGGATACCGCATCCCGCTGCTCGGCGGGTCAAAGTTCCCTTCGGGCACCAGCGTGATGATTGGCGCAACGAGGCACTGGCCAAGCTGCCGCGCAATCGCCTCGGCCGTGGCGCGGATGATGTAGGTGTGCTTGCCGACCGCCAGATACGGTCCGCTCTGCTCGATCCCCGACGACGCCACGATGACCGTCTTCTTGCCAGCCTTGATGGCGTCGCGCACCTCGAGCCACGTCAACTCTTCGATGAACACCGAGTCGAGCGCATCGAGGGTCCTCGGCGTGTTCGGGTCCGGGTTGCCCGCCGTGGGAGAGGAGCCGGGGGCGTAGGGCTTCTGCGGCGTCTGAGCGGCCGCGGTGTGAGACGTCAGTGCTGCGCAGAACGCGATGAACACGATGAACACGAACACACACATACATCGGCGGATGACTACGGGCATTGAGACCTCCTTGGCCAGTTAGCGTACGGATTCACGGAACAGACACCGGTGCGGGCGACGATGGCTCGCCCTCGGCGATCCGGTCGTGGCTCTTCGCCGCGGCCTGCTGACCGGTTGGCTCCACGGCAGTCGTGATGATGGGCTTGATGTTGCGCTTCCGCAGCAGTTCGTTGAACGCGGCGAGTTCGGTTTTCCGAAGCTCATCGAACTGCTTCTGACACGTCCTGACGCGCTCCTCGAGCAGCATCTGCACTTCTAACTGCTGATCGGTGGGTTTGAAATCGGCGCTGCCCATCTCGTTGGCCAGGTAAAGGATCTTGCTGAGTAACTTGGAGGCTTCGCCCCCGCGCCCGGTGGCGCGCAACTGCAGGAGCGTCAGCTCGAGATCGATCAACTTCTGCGTGAGCGCGATGCCCGCCTTCCTGATGGCAGCGTCCTCGATCACATCAGTCACACGCTCGATCTGGCTGCGCACGATCTCGCTTTGGTTCACCACGTCGACCGCGCTGTTCATGGCGCGGCGCAGGTCCAAGAGCACCTTCGTCTGCGCCTGGATGTCCGCCTCGGTACCGCCCGCATTGGGGTCCTTGCGCACGGTGAGCGGCTGGGTGAACTCGCGCCCCCCGACCGACAGCTTCACCATGTACGTGCCCGGCGACGCGAGCACCGAGAGCCGGCCGCCATCGGCCGACGGCCGCAGCCCGTCCGGCCCAAGCCGTGCGTCCGGCCCGGTCGGCGGGCGCGTCCGAAGCCGGACCTGTTCGGTGGGCTCGTGGCGCAGATCCCAGTGGATTCGATTGACCCCGACCGCTTTCGTGCCGGTCAGCGTGCGCACGACCTGCTCCTGCTGATCGAGAATCGTAATAGTGACGTTTCCGGGCGGCGCCGCTTGTAGGTAGTAGGTGATGGCCGCACCGTACGCCGGGT
>JAPKZP010000656.1 GCA_026393735.1 Acidobacteriota bacterium | reverse complement strand
GCCTCGCCCCCGGCGGCCTGGACGCGGGCCAGCTCCTCCATCAGTTCGTCCTTCGACGCGGTAGACCGCTGCAGCGCGTCGGTGAGCGCCCGGACCTGCGCCAGCCTCGCCGCCACCTCCGCCGAACTGTCGCGGTTCGCGTTCAGGAGCTCCTTCAGCCGTCGCTCCTGCTCGGCCACCTCGGCCTCGTCCCTCTGGGTTTCCTTGAAGCGAGCGTATGCGTGTTCAATCTGCGTCTTGAGCGTGGCGATCTCGGTCCGAAGGGGCGACAGCGCCTGCTGGACGGAGGAGACCGATTCGAGTTTCTGCTGCACGTCGGAGACCTGCACGGAGACGGTGTCGCAGGCGCTCTTCAGCGTGTCGATCTCGGCCCGGCGCGCCAGCTGCTCGGCAAGCTTGCCGTTGATGTCGGAGGCGGTCGCGTGCAGCGCGTTCACGCGCTGCTCGACCTTGTCGACGAATCGCTGGTTGTTGGCGATGCGCGTCATCTGCCGGTCGAGCTCGTCGGCGAGCGCCACCAGGTTCGAGGCCTTGTGCACGCCCTCGTCGACGATCGACAGGCGCGAGGTCACGGTGTCCAGCTTCGCGTCCAGCTCCGGCGTGATGACGCGGAACCCGTCCATGCGCTCCATGAACGTCGCGAGCGAGACGCGGTCGGCGTCCAGCCGATCCACGAGCCGCGCCGCCGCCTCGTGCGACACGTAGAACTCGTCGATACCGCCCTTCAACGTCTCCAGGTCCGTCCGCATCTGCGTGAGGTACTCGAACTGGTCCTGCGTGCGGGCTGCCAGGCCACCCACCTCGTCGAGGCGATCGCGCAGGCTCTCGAGGTCGGCCTGCCGGCGGTGCACGTCCGTGACCTGCGCGAGCAGGGTCCCGGTCTGTGTCTCCAGCGCACCGATCTGCTGCGTCATGGTCGCCAGCGCGCGGTCCTTGGCCAGGACGCCGTCCACGTTACGTGCGACATCGGCGATCGCCGCCTGCACGACGACGATCCGCTGGTCGAAGCTGTCGAGTTCCTTGCGCTCGAGGGCCAGGCGCTCGTCATAGCTCCGGATGAAGTCGGTGAGCGCCGCGTGATCGCGGTCGATCCGCGCCACATCCTCGAGGAACGCCTCCTTGCTCTTCGTGGCGGCCTCGACGTGCGCCGCGGTCTCGCGGGCGATCTTGTCGAGATGCTCGACGGTCTCCTCGGTCCGCGCGACCTGCTTAAGGCTCTCGCTGAGTTTCGCGACCTGCGCGTCCATGTTCCACACCAGCTCGTTCAGGCGGTTCGATTCGACGATGGCGTGCTCGAGCGTCTGCTTCTGGTTTTCGAGGCTCTTGGTCTTCTGGGTGACGTGCTCCGCGAGGAGATTCAGGCCGGCCAGGCGCTCCTTTGCGGTCTTGCTCATCTCCTCGAGGGCGGCGAAGGACGCGAACTTCTTCTCGATGTCCCGCGCGGTCTCCATCGTGGCGCTGGCGTGCTCGCGGGCTTCGCGCGACGTGTCGCGGATCTTGCCGTAGTCCTGCGCCAGCTGGGCGCCGAGGACCCGCACCTGCTCGACGTCGGCCTTCACCGCACTGGCGCGGTCGTTCGCGTCCTTGACCTCGACGTGGGCCTGGCGGAGCTGGTCGCGCAGCTCATCCAGGGCAAGCTGGTCCTTCTTGAGCGCCTCGATGCTAGCGCGCGCCTGCACTTCCTGGCTATCCACCTGCTGGGCGAGGGCACGGTACTTCGGGAGATGGCCGTCGGGGCCGACGAGGTCCTGAACGGTCCGTTCGACGCCGCCGAGGGACGCGTTCACCGCCGCGATCCTCGCGTCGATCGTCTCGACCGCGGACAGGCGCCCATCGAGCGTGTCCACCCGGCCGGCCAGGCGCTCGAGCGTTTCGCTGAGCGTGTGCGCCTCGTCGTGGGCGCGCTTCATCGACCGGGCAACCGCGTCGACCTGCTCGCTCCTGGTGAACAGGCTCGCCAGCGCGTCAGCCGTCTGTTCGCGTTCCTGCTTCGCTGCGGCCAGCAGATCCCGAAGTTCCTTCACCCTCTTCACGGAGTCCAACATCGCGGTTCTCCTCAAGCCCCGCACGCGTCCGGGGCGGTCCGTGCCGGGACGGGCGCGCGGCGGGCAGACCCCGTGCGCACCAGTTCGTGTTGGGAGTTTCGGCCGATTGGCAGCCGGAGATTATCGTAGAGCAGGCGCGCCTCCGCCTTGGGCATGTGCCGCTCGGCGAGGCGCTTCACCACGACGAGCTGCCGGCGGCCCGCCGGGCGCGTGAGCCGCAGCGTGTCCCCGACGTTCAGCAGGCGGTGCGGCTTCGCGCCCTGGCCGTTGACCTCGACCTTGCCCCCACGGCAGGCCTGCTGGGCTTCCGATCGCGTCTTGAACAGGCACGCGACATCCAGCCAGACGTCGAGCCTGACCGCCGCAACCGGCGCCGCGTCCGCTCGTGCGTCGTCGTCGCGGGCGCTCATGGCCGGAGTACCTCCGGGTGGACGCGCAGGTAATCGTGGAGGCGCCGGAAGGCCTGGCCGCGATGGCTGACGCCGGCCTTCTCGTCCTCGCCCAGCTGCGCGAGGGTGAGCCGGCGAGGCGGGAAGTAGAAGATGGGGTCGTACCCGAACCCGCCGTCTCCGCGCGGGGCGTCGGCGATGCGCCCTTCAATCGTGCCGCGCGCCTCGAAGAGCAGGCCCGGGCCGTCGACCAGGGCCAGGGCGCAGACGAAACGGGCGGAGCTGCTGCCGGCGTTGCGCGCGCGCAGCCGTTCGTAGATGATCGCGAACTTCTTCGGGTACTCGGCCGCCTCGGGCCCCCCGTAGCGCGCCGAGTGGACGCCGGGCTCGCCCCCGAGCCCGTCAATCTCGAGGCCGGAGTCCTCGGCCACCGCAGGCACGCCCGTCCGTGTCGAGTAGTACACGGCTTTCAGCCGCGCATTCTCGGCGAAGGTCGAGCCGGTTTCGTCGGGCTCCGCGATGGCGGGATACGCGTCGAGTCCCACCAGCTCGATCGCGAGGTCGGCCATGATGCCGCGAATCTCCCGCAGCTTGTTCCGGTTGGTCGTGGCGACGAGCAGACGCATCGCAGCGGCTTCGATCCTCAGCCGGACGCGCTAGCCGAGCGCGGTCCGCTGAAAGGCGACGAGCTGCGCGATGCCCGCGTCGGCGAGATCCAGCAGATCGTTGAGCCGGTCACGGCCGAACGGCGTCGTCTCGGCGGTGCCCTGGATCTCGATGTACCGGCCGTCGGACGTCTTGACGACGTTCATGTCGACGTCGGCCCGGGAGTCTTCCTGGTAGGCGAGATCCAGCAGCGGACCCCCGTCCACGATGCCCACGCTGATGGCGGCGACGTGATCCGTCACCGGCACGTGCGAGAGCGTGCCGCGCGTGACGAGCGTCCGCAGCGCGAGGATGAGCGCGACGTAGCTGCCCGTGATCGACGCCGTGCGCGTGCCGCCGTCGGCCTGGATCACGTCGCAGTCGATCCAGATCGTGCGTTCGCCGAGTTCATCCAGCCGCGTCACCGACCGCAGCGATCGGCCGATCAGCCGCTGGATCTCCTGGGTCCGGCCGCCCACCTTGCCCGCCGACGACTCCCGCGTCGTCCTCGTCGTCGTCGCACGCGGCAGCATGCCGTACTCGGCGGTCACCCAGCCTTTGCCCGAGTTGCGCAGGAACGGCGGGACCCGGTCCTCGACGCTGGCCGTGCAGATCACCTTCGTCTGTCCGGCCTCGATGAGGACCGACCCTTCCGGGTGCAGCAGGTACCGAGGCGTGATCACGACGGGCCGGAGCTCTCCGGCGGCCCGGCTGTCGATGCGCGTCATGCGGGTCCTTTCTCCATCCAGTGCTGGGCTCGAGGCAGCGGCCGCCGCAGGTCGACGTGGCCCGCAAGCGTGTCGACCTCGTGTCCGTCGATCAGGATCTGGACGGACGTGATGGCCGGCAGGTTGACGGTGAGGGCCGAGACAATCGCGTAGACGGTGAGGATCTCGTTGATCGATCCGCCGGGGTGATTGGTGCGCAGGGCGCTGTTGAAGTCGACGTAGGCCGCGCCGCTGTCGTCGACGTACACGGCGCGCACGGTCGTGCCGGGCGGCACGGCGGCGGTCAGGCCTCCGGGCGCGGGCTGCAGCAGCGCCTCGACGATCCGCCTCGCCTGTTCCGCCGTGCCGTCTTCGTAGATGACGTCCCGCTCGGCGGGTTCGAGGTGCAGCCCGTCGGCGGCGACGAAGAAGAGCGTGGCCTTGATGTGGCGCGTGTCCCCGTTCACCGCCGGGGCCCCGTTCGTACCCGTGGCTTCCGGTCCGCCCGGCGGCCCCACGAAGTACCGGACCGCAGCCCACGTGCCCACGCCGACGATCACGGCGAGGAACACAGCCAGCACGGCGATGCGTCGCGTCGAGGCCATGGCGCTACGGGCGGCGGCCCGTCTGTCCTTCGATGCGGGCGCGGTACCGCAGGATCGCGTCGTAGAGCGCCTGGACGACGCGGTTCTTGAAGTCGTCCGACGTCAGCTCGGTTTCCTGCTGAGGATTGCTGATGAAGGCCATCTCGACGAGCACCGCCGGCATGTTGGCCGACACCAGGACGCGGAACGGCGCCTGCTGGATCGGCCGGGTGCTCATGTCGACGCGACGCCGGAGCTCTTCCTGGATCATGCCGGCGAAGATGGACGACTCCTCGAGATGACGGGCCTGGGCCATGTCCCACAGGATGAGATCGATGTCGCGCGATCCCCCGCCGAAGACCGGCAACGGCTTGCTCGGCGGGTCCTCCGCCACGCGGCGCGCCTCGTCGCCGTACCCGTCGAGACTGAGGTAGAAGACCTCGGCGCCGCGCGCCTCGGTGCGCAGCGACGCGTTGGCGTGGATACTGATGAACAGATCGGCCTTGTTGTTGTTGGCGATTGGCGCCCGCTCGTCGAGCGGCACCAGCCGGTCGTCGTCCCGTGTCAACAGCACGCGGATGCCGAGCCGTCCTTCAATCAGCGATTTCAGCCGGCGAGACACGTCGAGGGTGAGGTCCTTCTCGACCGTCCCGCCAGGGCCGCGCGCCCCCAGTTCGTCGCCGCCGTGCCCCGGATCGAGCACGATCGTCCGGATCCCGGCGGCCTGCGGTTGCGCGAACGGTGGCACCGCGTCCCCCGCCGGCGGCTGAATCGGCGGCGGGGCGGGCGGCGCAGGCGGCTGCGCCTGAGGCGGCGCGGCCGCGCCGGCCGGCATCAGGTCGATGACGACGCGCGACGCCGCCGCGTCGAGTTGCAGGGTCGAGGTACGGAACGACCCAAAGCCCTGGGCGAGGTGAATGCTGAGGATCGCAGGCTCGGCGGTCGCGAAGGACTCGACCAGTCCGCCGCCGCCCGCGGTGCTCGTCGCGTCGAGGCCGTCGGCCTCGAACCGGACGAGCAGGCGCCGGGGTTCCTGCGTGACCGCGTAGTTGGTCCGCGGCGTGAGATCGAGCATGACACGCGTCGCCGCCCCGGCCGCTTCCTGCCTGATGGTCAGCCGCGGCACCCGCAGATCGCCCACGACGATGAGACGGGACGCCTTGCGCACCTCGATCCGCGCGTCGGCAATGAGGGCGAACGCCCGGCTCGCGGCCTCCGGGGGCACGAGCCATTTCGAGCCGTCCCGGACCGGCGCCGCGGGCAGCGACACGAGGCGTCCGTTGATCGATGCCAGGCCCTGGTCGAGCGACAGCACCGCGGTGGCCCCGCCGCGCGACACGGTCAGCGCGTTCCCGCTTCGGTCCTCCCGCACGGTCAAGTGCAGCGCGGTCGCCAGGTCCTCGAGGCGCAGCATCTCCTGGTCGCCGGCCAAGGCTGCCGCGACGGTGCGTCGGCCGTCGGCCGCCAACAGGGTGTACGGCGCGGCCGTCCGCACGGACTGCGCGCCGAGTGCCAGCACCGCGGCTGCCACCATGGCGGTCGCCGAACCGATGAGAGGGTATGCGGCCTTCACGCGTGTCTCATCATATCGCGCCGGCCTGCGGCGGAGGCGCGGGCGGCGTCTCGATCATGGCGCCGAGCAGCGTCTCGAGCGTGGCGATCGCGACCGGCCCGAGGACGAGACCGATGAACCCGAACGCGGCGACGCCGCCCATCAGGCTGATGAACACGAGCAGGCCGTGCATCGTCGTCTTGCCGGCGAGGAGGAGCGGGCGCAGCACGTTATCGGCCATCCCGATCACACCCACGCCGACCGCGATGAGGATCACGCCGCGCACGATGTCGCCGGACACGAGCAGCCAGATGGCGGCCGGCCCCCAGACAAGGCCCGACCCGACAGCCGGCAGGAGCGACAGGAACGCCGTGATGACGCCCCAGAACACCGGCGCGCTGAACCCCAGCAGGCCAAGCGCGATGCCGGTCAACGTGCCCTGCGTGATCGCCACGAGGAACGTCGAGCCGACGGTGGCCACGACCAGTTCGTGCGTCTGCGTGATGATGCGGTCCCGTACCGGCGGGTCGAACGGCAGCAACTGGCGGAGCGTATCGACGATCCGCCTGCTGTCGCGCAGGAAATAAAACAGGGCGAACAGCATGACGAACAGCTGGAAGACGAAGCTCGCCGCGTCCTGGAGCAGCGCCCCCGCACGCCCGGCGAAGAACTTCGCGACCGCCGTGACGGCGTCCGTGACGGTCGACGTCAGATCGGCCGGCAGCGGGACGACGGTCTGCTCGCGCAGCCGCGCGTACCACGCCTGCAGATCGGGCGACGCGGCCGGCGTGCCGCCGCCGGCCTGGATGCGATCGATGACCGTGGTGACTTCGCTGAAGAGGATTGAGAGCACGCCCATGGCGGGGCCGACGATGAGCAGGACCGCGATGAGCGTCGTCAGGGCGGCGGCCGGCCCGGGACGCGTGATCCGCTGGCTCAGTCTCAAGTGCACCGGATTCAGCACCATCGCGAACACGCCCGCCCAGGCGAGCGGGGCGAGAAACGGCCCGACCACCCGGAAAGCCAGGTAGCCGACCATCAGCAGAACAGCGTAAAACACCACCAGGCCGAACCGTTCGCGTTCCGATCCACTGTGGGTCATGTTGTGTTGAGTGTAACCGATTCCCGCACGACGCCGGCTTGCTCCGCGACACTCGGGTCACGCAGGGCTGAAGCCCTGCGCCACGCCTGCAACTGTCGCCGACTCAAGTGAAGTCCGGTCTAGCGTGCCGGTGCCGCGTCGAGCCAGCCGTGCGATCGCATCCAGGCCTCGAGCCGGGCCGGCCAGTCCGACGTCGGGCCGAGTCCGGCGCTCGTGCCGAAACCATGGCGGCCCTTCTCGTAGAGGTGCAACTCGGCCGGGACCCCGGCACGCCTGAGGGCCTGGAAGAACAGGAGACTGTTCTCGAGCGGCACGCTCGTGTCCTCGTCAGTGTGGACAAGGAACACGGGAGGCGTGTCCTTCGTCACTCGGGTCTCGAGCGACAACCCGTCGAGCAGCCCCGGCGCGGGCTGCTCGCCGATCAGGTTGCGGCGCGATCCCTCGTGCGCGTACGGCGGTTTCATGGTGATCACCGGGTAGAGCAGGGCGACGAAATCCGGCCGCCCGCTAATCGCGTCCAGCGCGGCGCCGGTGCGCCCTTCGGGTGCGTCGTACAGCGTGGCCGCACTGGCTGCGAGATGGCCGCCCGCCGACGATCCGAAGACGCCGATGCGGTTCGGGTTGATCCCGAGATCCGTCGCGTGGGCGCGGACGTAGCGGATCGCGCGCAGCACATCCTGCAGCGGAGCCGGGTGTCCGTACTCCACCAGGCGGTACTTCAGGACGAACACCGTGACGCCGACCGCCGTGAGCCGGCGCGCCACTCCCTCGCCCTCGTTCGCGATCGCGAGCCGGGCGTAGCCGCCGCCCGGGCAGTTGATGACGGCGGTACCGTTGGCCCGATCGGCGGGTGGTGCGAAGACGGTCAGCGTCGGGACCTGGACGTTGTAGACGCGCCCGTCCTCCGTCCGTTCCTCGCCGCCGCCAGGCCTGGCTCCGGGCACGCCTTCGGGCCAGATCGCAATGACGCGGGGCTGGCCCGCCGGTGCCGGCTGCTCCCGGACGGCCTGCGAGCCCGCGGGCTGAGCGATGACGGGCCGGCCGAATGCTGCACCGACGATGGCAGCCAGCACGAGCACGCGGCGAACGTGATTCACGGCGCCTCCCAGCACAGAAACGCCCCGGGGGAGGAAGCCCCCGGGGCGGACGAGCAGTCGGGTCGGGCTAGAACGGCGTGCGCGGCAGCGGCGGCGGCACGGGTGTCAGCGCGCCCCAGCCCGCGGCCTTGGCCGCCAGCATGTCGTTGACGAGCTGATCCGGCAGCTTTGCGTTGAGCTTCGGCCGGGCCGCGGCGTTGGCGACCATCCATCCGACCGCGGCCACGGTCTTCGTGATGGCCTGCATGTTCTTGTAGTCGATCTTGTCCGGGCTGTCCGTCACGCGGTGGTAGTCCGTGTGCAGACCGTCGGCGAAGAACGCGACCGGGATCCCCACCTTGGCGAAGTTGTAGTGGTCGCTGCGGTAGAAAATCCGCTGGCCGTTCGGCAGCGGCCCGAGGTTGTCGTGCGTGGCGTCGGGCGCCGTCGTGTCGTAGAAATGGTTGACCTTCAGCTTGTAGCCGGCGGCCGCGGTGTCGACGATCTTCCCGAGGTCCGTGCTGCTGATGTCGGGCCCGACCACGAACACCTCGCCCGGCTCGACGAGTTTGTACTGGGGCGGATCGACGTAACCCGGCGTCTTGCTCCGCCCGATCATGTCCATGTTGAGGTCGGCCACGATCTTGGTGATGTCCACCGGCGGGAACTGGTTGAAGTACTGGGAGCCCCAGAGGCCCTTCTCTTCTCCGGCCACCCACAGGAAGATCATCGTGCGCTTCGGCTTGATGCCCCGCAGAGCGCCCTGCGCGCAGGCCCGCGCGATCGCCATCAGCGCCGCGGATCCCGAGGCGTCATCGTCGGCGCCGTTGTTGATGGCGTCGCCCGTTTCGTTGGGCGCGGCGGCCAGACCCACGTGATCCAGGTGGGCGCTCATGACGACGAACTCGTGCTTGAGCACGGGGTCGGATCCCTCGAGCATCGCAATGACGTTCTCGGTGGCGCCCTTCTCGACGGTGATGGCCGTGTGCAAGGAGACCTTCTTCTCGGCGTTCAGTTCGAAAGACTCGAGCCTGGCGTTCGTCGTGGCTCCTTCGAACACCTGCGGGCCGGTCAGCTTTTCGCCCTGGAAGATGGCGTTCGCAAGCGCTATTCCGGCGACGATCGTGGGCACCGCGGTGCGGGGCGCCTGGAACTTCACAACCTGGTAGGGGGGGCCGTTCGGGCCGATGCCCCGTCCCGTTGCCGGCGTGGCCATTGCGCTCAGCTGCTGGTAGGTCGGCACCATGATGATGCCGGCCGCGCCGTGCTTCGCGGCGTAGCTCTGGGGCGTGACGAAGTCCGTGTTCTCGATGCCCAGCGGGTTGGCGGCCGCTGCGCCGCGCCCGCCGCCGGCTGCGCCTCGACCGGCCGCCGCCGCGGCTGCCAGTTCGGCCGGCTGGCCGGCGACCACCAGGAACTTGCCGTTCACGTCGATGCTCTTGTAGGGATCGGTGCTGGTCTTGTTGATGACGTAGCCGTTGCCGACGAAGACCAGCTTCGCGTTCGTGATGTCGATGGCGTCGATCGGCGGGCTGCCGCCGCGTCCGCCGCCGCCGCCGCCGACCGTCCACTCTTTCGCGTACTCAAAGGACCGCGGTCCGGGCGCGAGCAAGGCCGGGGCGCCGAAGCCCCCGGCACCCCCGCGCCCGCCGCGGCCGCCGTCGGCGGCGGGCGGGATGTTCAGCGTGAACTTCATCCCCGCGGCGTCGATCTGGTTGCTGACGAGTTCGATGGGGATGAAGTACGGCTGCAGCGGCCCGTTCGTGCCGGTCGTGCTGCCGCCCGGCTTCAGTCCCCATTCCTTGAGATGGGTGGCGACATACAAGGCCGCCGTGTCATAGCCACGCGACGGCACGTTGCGGCCTTCGAGCTGGTCCGAGGCGAGAAAGTACTCGTACAGTCTCAGTTCGTCTTCCGTGATCGCATCCGCGTTGCCGGAGCCGCCCTTCGGCAGCTGCGGCGCCGCGCTGACCACGGTCAGGGCGACGAGCAGCGTTCCGAACAGGCCAGCCGTTCCGAGAGATCGGCGCATATGGGCCCTCTTGGCTGATGGGGAGAAGATCCGTGAACGAGCAGGATATCACCCCTCGCCAGGAGTGCCGGCGCTATGACGTCTCCCGGCCCGTGTCGGCGGACTCGCGGGCATCGTCTTCCAGGGACACCGACTCGGCCGGTGCCGTCGTGGCCGCCAGGATCTGGAGCTCCATCTCAGCGGTGAACCAATCGTGCAGTTCGTCGCCGTGGGCGGAGCCTCGTGCCTGGTAGAGTTCGTACGCGCGGATGGCGACTTGCTCGTGGGTGATGACGGGGGGGCTGTCTGCCGGCGGGAGGTGCGCGGCGCGATCGGCGGCCTGGCGCCGAAGCCGGGAGTGCGTTCTGCTCGACGACCGATGGAGTGCTGCGTGCGTACCCATTGGTGGCCTCCCTGGGGGCACGTTCCCGCGTGGTGCTTGTCGGCCGCCCGGCCAGACACCAGCCACGCCGGTTGCTCTATTATCGCAGGAAACCAGTGAAAATGATCCCGTCGCCGTAGCGTGTTTGACGCGCCGGCGACCCTCCCGGGTCTGCCGTGAAGGCGCCTGTCCTGCCGGGTTCGGCTCGCGTCGGGCGTGCCGGCCGTTATATAGTAGAAGCGCCCCGCAACCGGTTCACTGGCATCCCGCCCTCACCGCCACGTTGGACACATTCCCGGAGCCTTTTTTCATGAACGTCCTCGTGCTCAATTGCGGATCCTCATCCGCGAAGTTCGCCGTCATCAATCCCGTGTCCGGACAGGAAGCGGTTTCGGGCATTGCCCAGCGGCTCGGATCCAAGCACGCCAGCCTCGACTGGAAGCGCAACGGTTCGAAGGAGTCACGGCCCATTCCCGGCGCCCATCACGAAGAAGCCCTGCGCGCCGTGGTGGCGCTCCTGCATGAACTCGGGCTGGCCGACGATCTCGTCGGCATCGGGCACCGCGTGGTGCACGGCGGTTCGAAATTCTCGGGCTCCATGAAGATCACGCCCGAGGTCGTCGCGATGGTCGAAGCGTGCATCCCGCTCGGCCCGCTGCACAATCCGCCGAACCTCCTCGGCATCAAGGTCGCGCAGGAACTGTTCCCGACGATGCTGCAGGTCGGGGTGTTCGACACGGCGTTCCATCAGACGATGCCGCCGGTGGCCTATACGTACCCGGTGCCGCATGAGTGGCTCGAGGCACACGGCGTCCGCCGCTACGGCTTCCACGGAACGAGCCACCGGTTCGTCGCGCGCCACGCGTTGACGCTGACCGGGCTGCCGGCCGACGATCACGCGATCGTGACGGCGCATCTCGGCAACGGCTGTTCGTGCACGGCGGTGCGGAACGGCCGCAGCGTGGACACGACGATGGGCCTCACGCCGCTCGAGGGCGTCATGATGGGCACGCGCAGCGGGTCGGTGGACCCGGCGATCATCGGCCACGTCTCCACCGCGCTGAAACGGTCGGCCCAGGACGTCCTCGACGTCCTCAACAAGAAGTCCGGGCTGCTGGGCGTGTCGGGCCTGTCCAACGACATGCGGACGGTGGAAGAGGCGGCCGCGGCGGGCAACGCGCGGGCCAGCCTCGCCCTCGACATCTTCTGCTACGTCCTGGCGAAGGCCATCGCGGGCCTGGTCGTGCCGCTCGGCCGCCTCGACGCCCTCGCATTCACGGGCGGCATCGGCGAGAACTCCGTGACCGTGCGCGCGCGGACCGTCGAACTCCTCGGCTTCCTCGGGCTCACGCTGGATCCGGCCCTCAACGCCGTGCACGGGCGTGGCCAGCACGGGCGCATCACGACGGGGATGCGCCCGCAGGCACTCGTCGTGCCGACCAACGAAGAACTCATGATTGCCATGGACACCGCGGATATCGCGCAGTCGGCTTCATAACAGTCCCTTTTCATACTCGCTCGGGAGGTTGCTGTGCCCACCACTGTCCTCGTTGCCCCAGCCGGCCGACGCGTCGGCCTCACCACCGCCTGCCTCGGCATGATCCGTGCGCTGGATCGGAAGGGATTGCGCGTCGCTTTCGTCAAGCCAATCGCGAACCGCGAGATGAACCAGTCGATGGATCTGGTCGCGCTCGGCGCGCACCTGACTCCGCCGCCGTCGATTTCGATCCAGGTCGCCGAAGAACTGCTGGCGGCGGGCGACGACCAGACGCTGATGGAGCATGTCGTCGAGGTCGCCGCGAAAGCCGCCGAGGGGGCGGACGTCGTCATTGCCGAGGGGATGAATCCCGAGTCGGGCATGGTGCACGCGACCCGCGTGAACGAGCTCATGCTGAAGGCGCTGGATGCCGAGCTGGTGCTGGTCGCCGCGCCCCGCAGCCAGGACCCGGTGGAAACCGCCAACCTGCTGGCCATCGCGGCGCGCGGGTACGGCGCGTTGTCCGAGGGACGTCAGGTGGGCTGCATCCTGAACCGCGTGTGCATCGGCGCAGCGGGGACGCCGGTGGAGGTGGAGACGATCGGCCAGGCCCAGGGTGGCTGCGCCGACTGCCAGGGCATCACCTCCTTCGCCGAAACCGAAGCGGCGCACCGGGCCGCGCTGCTCGTCGAGAAGATCCGGCCGCTGGCGATCGTGCCGTGCAGCATCGACCTCGCGGCCCCGCGCGTGCTGGACGTGGCGCTGGCCATCAAGGCGCGCGTCCTGAAGATCGGCGACGCGCGCACGCGCCGCGTGCGCGACGTGGGGGTGTGCGCGGCGATGGTGCCGAACGCCCTGCGCGCCATGCGCCCCGGCGCGCTGATCATCACGCCGGGCGACCGGAACGACATCCTGCTGGCCGCTGCGCTGAGCGTGCAGAGCGGGACCCCGCTGGCGGGCGTCGTGCTGACGGGCGGCATCGAACCGGACCCGCGTGTCCTCGGCCTGTGCCGCAAGGCCTTCGACGGCGGCCTGCCGCTGCTGGCCGCGAACGAGTCGAGCTACCGCGTGGCCACGAGTGTGGCGAGCATGAACACCGAAATCCCGGCGGACGATCCGGACCGTGTCGAGCGCACGATGAATTTCGTCGCCGACCGGATCGATCTCGGGTGGGTCAAGGGGTTCGAACACCCGGCCCGCGTGCTGCGGCTGTCGCCGCCCGCGTTCCGGCACCGGCTGGTCGAGGCCGCCCGGGCCGACATGCAGCGCATCGTGCTGCCCGAAGGGACCGAGCCGCGCACCGTCGCGGCGGCATCCATCGTGGCCGCGCGGGGCATCGCGCATTGCGTGCTGCTCGGCAATCCCGACGAGGTGCACGATGTCGCGACGAAGCAGGGCCTGACGCTCCCGTCCTCGGTCGAAATCATCGATCCGGTGGAGGTGGCGCCGCAGTACGTCGGGCCGCTCGTCGAACGCCGCAAGGCCAAGGGCATGACGATCGAGCGCGCCGAGATCGAGCTGCAGGATTCGATCATGGTGGGCACGATGATGCTGGCGCTCAACGAGGCGGATGGCCTCGTGTCGGGCGCCATCCACAGTACGGCCCACACGATCCGGCCCGCGCTGCAGATCATCAAGACCGTGCCGGGCTGCAATCTCGTGTCGAGCGTGTTCTTCATGTGCCTGCCGGACCAGGTCCTGGTGTTCGGCGACTGCGCGGTGGTGCCGAACCCGTCGCCCGAGGAACTCGCCGACATCGCGATCCAGAGCGCCGACTCGGGCATTGCGTTCGGCATCCCGGCGCGCGTGGCGATGCTGTCGTACTCGACCGGCGTGAGCGGCGCCGGTGAGGACGTGGAGAAGGTGGCGGCCGCCACGGCGATCGCGCAGCGGCTGCGCCCCGACCTCGCCATCGACGGCCCGCTGCAGTACGACGCCGCCGTGATGCCCGACGTGGCGCGGCTGAAGGCGCCGAAGTCGAAAGTGGCAGGGCAGGCCACCGTGCTGATCTTCCCGGATCTCAACACGGGCAATGTGACCTACAAGGCGGTGCAGCGGTCGGCCAACGTCGTGAGCATGGGGCCGATGCTGCAGGGGCTCGCGAAGCCGGTGAACGACCTCTCGCGCGGCTGCCTGATCGAAGACATCGTCTTCACGATCAACCTCACGGCGATTCAGGCGCAGCAGGCGCGGCGCAAGCACGCGGACGCGGCGATGACGAAGTAGTCAGAAGACACCGCGATGGCGGCCGTGGCTTCCGGATCGAAGCGACGTACGCGGCGACGTGGAAGTTCTGAACCGTGCGCATTCGCGACCTTCGCCTGCTCGCGATCCTCGCGGTCCTGTTGCTGACAGGCGTCGGCGCCTGGTGGTGGCTGAGGCCGACACCACCCGTCCGCGTGACGCTCATCGAACCCCCGGCCCGCGACGCGGTGCCGGCCGCGAGCAGCGATCGCGCCGTCCTCATCAGCGGCCGCCGGGTCACGCCGGCCGGCCGCGTGATCCGTACGCAGTCGTACAGCTGGGGCATGGCCGTGTCGCCCGACGAATCGCGCATTGCGCTCATCCGTTCGGGCGCCATCGAGCTCATCGACGTCGGGAACGGGTCGCCGGGCGTTCGCATCCCGCCCTACGGCACGAAGCCCGCGGCGGAACAGGGCGACGGCACCTACATGGGCGTGGCGTTCTCGCCCGACGGCCGGCTGCTGTATTTCGGCAGCGCCGACTCCGGCGAGATCAAGGCGCTCGATGTGACGACGTCGCGGGTCGTGCTGACCATCCCGATCGATGGCGCCGGATTCCAGGACAGCTTCGTGGGCGACTTCGTGCTCAACACGGCCGGCACGGAGATCTACGCGCTGGACCAGTTCAACTACCGGCTCGCGACGGTCGACCTCAGCCGCCGCGCGGTCGTGAGATCGGTGCGCGTCGGGCGCAACCCGTTCTCGGTGTCGCTCGCGGCCGACGGGCGCCACGCCTGGGTCACCAACGTCGGGATGTTCGAGTACCCGCTCGTGCCGGGCGTGACCGAAGCCAATCGGAAGACGGCCGGCCTCACGTTTCCCGCGTACGGCGTTCCGTCGAAGGAAGCGGAGGCCGGCACCACCGCCGAAGGCGTGCACGTCCCCGGCCTTGGCAGCACCAACCACCCGGATGCGATGTCCCTCGTCCGCGTGGACCTTGCAGGCGGTCGCGTGACGGCGCGTGTCAAGACGGGGTATCTCGTCGGCGCCGAGCGTGGTGGCGTGCGTACGATCGGCGGCGCGAGTCCCGGCGGCGTGGTTGCGGGACGCCGGTGGGTCTACGTCTCGAACGCCACGAACGACACGATCTCGATCGTCGACGCGGCGGGCGGGATTGTCGCGGGGCACATCAGCCTGGAGGTGCCGGGCCTCGAGCGGCTTCGCGGCATCATCCCGTTCGGGCTCGCGCTGAGTCCCGACGAACGGCGCCTCTTCGTGGCGTGCGCCGGCGTCAACGCCGTGGCGGTCGTCGACACCGGGAGACGCGCCGTGGAGGGCTACATCCCGGCCGGCTGGTTCACCTCATCCGTCGCGGTGTCGAAGGACGGCCGCACGCTGTTCGTGTCGAGCGCCAAGGGATTCGGCTCCGGCCCGAACGGCGGTGCCGGGTTCGTGGAGCCGCCGAGGGGCCTCCATCCCGGAGACATCATGCAGGGGACGCTGCAGGTCGTCGCCGTGCCCGATGCCGCTGCACTCGCCCGGCAGACCCGCCAGGTGATGGACAACACGATGGCGCGCCGCGAGGTCGTCGTCGAGGCCGGCCATCCCCTGTCAGCCGCGCTCGCGGGGGATGCGGCACGCGGGCCGATCAAGCACGTCGTCTTCGTCGTCAAGGAGAACCGGACCTTCGATCAGGTGTTCGGCCAGCGCCGGGACGTGAACGGCGACGCGTCGCTCACGACGCTCGGCCTGAGGATGAGGGTGACGAACAAAGATGGATCCCGGGTGGTCGATGGCGCCAGCGTGTCGCCGAATCACCAGGCCCTCGCCGACCAGTTCGCCATCAGCGACAACTTCTACTGCGATGCCGACCAGTCGAACACCGGGCATCGCTGGGTGGCGGGCGTCTATCCGAACGAATGGGTCGAGGTGAACGCGCGATCGCGCATCGAAGCGCGGCTCTTCAGCACCGCCCCGGGCCGGCGCTCCGTGTCGGGCAGCAGCGCCGTCGTCTTGCCGGAGGACTACAACGAGGCGGGCGCGCTCTGGGAGCACCTCGATCGCCACGCGGTGCCGTTCTTCAACTTCGGCTTCGGCACCGAGATGCCCGCGTCGCTCGAGGAGCAGGCGTGCAAGGAAACCGGCATCCGCATGGCCGTGAGCCTGCCGTTGCCGAAACCGCTGTTCGACCGTACGTCGCGGACGTACGCGACGTTCAACATGGCCATCCCCGACCAGTACCGCATGGACATGTTCGAGGAGGAACTGCGCGACCGCTGGCTGAGCGGCAAAGAGCCGTTCCCTCGGCTCATCACGCTCGTGCTGCCCAACGATCACCTCACCGACGAGCACCCGGATGACGGCTATCCGTTCCCGGAATCGTACATGGCCGACAACGACCTCGCGCTCGGCCGCCTCGTGCAGACGCTCTCGCGCACTCCCTGGTGGAAGCACATGCTCGTCATCGTGACGGAGGACGATCCCCAGGGCGGCCGCGACCACGTGGAGGCGCACCGGTCCGTGCTGATGTTCATCGGGCCGCACGTCAAGCGCGGGTACGTCTCGCACACCCTCACGGACTTCGGCTCGCTGGTGCGGGTGATCTTCACCGTGCTCGGGATGCCGCCGCTCAATCAGTTCGACGCCACGGCATCGCTGCCGCTGGATGTCTTCGCCACCGGGCGTCCGGACGTCAGGCCCTATTCGGTGCGCCCACCGGACATGCGGGTGTTCAACCCAGATCTCGCCTTCAAGCCCTTCGACCGGCGGTTCAACTGGACCGAACTCGCCGCGTCGGCGCGAATCGACGATCCGGACGACATGCAGCGGCCGTTCAGTGATCCGGAGGCCGCGCTGGCCTCGGTGGTGATGGGCGCGCCGCGGCCCCGGGGGAAGGGGACCGATGCGAGGCGCTGACGCATGGGTCCGCCTGCGTACCGATGCCTCGGGGCACGCGTCGATTCTGGTAGACTCACCCGCATTCTTCGA
>JAPKZP010000674.1 GCA_026393735.1 Acidobacteriota bacterium | reverse complement strand
GATGGCGTCCGCCGCCACCCTGATTCCTTCGCGCACGTGGGCCGCGCGCCCCGCGAGGAACAGGACGGCCGCCGCGTTGAGCACGACGATGTCGCGCGCGGGGCCGTGTTCCCCAGCGACGACGCCCCTGATGATCGCCGCATTCGCGGCCGCGTCACCGCCGGCGAGTGCGGCGCGGGACGCCTTGGGAAGGCCCGCGTCGGCTGGATGCAGATAGAACGTGCGGACCGCGCCAGCACGGTACTCCGAAACTTTCGTGTGCCCCGTCGTCGAGATTTCGTCGAGCCCGTCGGCGCCATGCACGACCCACGCCCGCTGGACGCCCAGCAGGCCCAGGGTCCGCGCCACCAGTTCCGTCAGCTCCGGCCGCGAGACCCCCACGAGCTGAAACGCAGGCTGCGTCGGATTCGTCAGCGGGCCCAGCAGATTGAATGCCGTGCGCACCGAGAGCTCGCGCCGCACCAGCGCCACATTGCGCATCGACGGATGAAACGTCGGCGCGAACAGGAATGCCAGCCTGGCCTCTCGCAGGCACCGCTCGACGACGCCAGGCGGCGCGGCGACGTGTACGCCCAGCGCTTCGAACACGTCCGCGCTCCCGCAGCAGCTCGACACGGATCGGTTGCCGTGCTTCGCGACCGTGAGTCCGCATGCCGCCACCACCAGCGACGCCGCGGAAGAAATATTGAACGTGCCTGCCGCATCGCCCCCGGTGCCGCACAGATCCACAGTCGTGCCGGCGGGCACGTTCACCGCCACGGCTCGGGCGCGCATCGTCCGCGCCAGGCCGACGACTTCCGCTGGACGTTCCCCCTTCATCGCCAGGCCGACGAGAAAACCCGCAACCTGAGCGGGAGGAATGCGTCCGTCGATGATGTCGTCCATCGCCGCTGAGGCTTCGGCCTCAGACAGGTCTTCGCGCCGCATCAGCTTGTGGAGCAGACCCACGAACATCTCAGGCTCCGTGCCGCGTCAGGGTCAGGAAATTGCGGAGCAGGTGCCGCCCCTCGCCCGTGAGGATCGACTCCGGGTGGAACTGCACGCCGTGCATCGGCCACCGGCGGTGGCGCAGGGCCATCACGACGCCGTCATCTGCCGCACGCGCCGCCACCTCGAGTTCGGCCGGCCAGCCATCGTCGGCCACCGCCAGTGAGTGATACCGCGCGGCTGGAAACGGGCCCCGCAAGCCGGCGAACAACCCGCGGCCATCGTGGTCGACGAGCGAGGTCTTGCCGTGCATCGGCCGCGCCGCTCGCACGACGCGCCCGCCCATGACGTGGCCGATGGCCTGGTGGCCCAGGCACACGCCGAGCAACGGCACCTGCGCCCCGAACGCCCGGACAACGGCCGGAGAAATGCCCGCATCTTCGGGGCGGCCCGGGCCCGGCGAAATCACGAGGTGCGATGGACCGAGGGCCTCGATCTCGCCAATCGTAATGGCGTTGTTCCGGTAGACGACCGGGCTTGCGCCGAGCTCGCCCAGGTACTGCACGAGGTTGTAGGTGAACGAATCGAAGTTGTCGATGATCAGCAGCACCGAGTGTCTCCGTCCTGCACCTAGAGGCCGCCCTGCGCGAGTTCGAGGGCGCGCAGCAGGGCCTTGGCTTTGTCACGAGTCTCTTCGTACTCGGCGGAGGGATTCGAGTCTGCGACGATGCCCGCACCCGCCTGCACGAACGCGCGCTGCCCGACGATGACCACCGTGCGAATCGCGATACAGAAGTCGAGGTTCCCGGCGAAATCGAGGTAGCCGACGGCGCCCGCGTAGATGCCGCGCCGATGGGGCTCCAGCTCCGCGATGATCTCCATGGCGCGCACCTTCGGCGCACCCGAGACGGTGCCGGCAGGAAAACAGGCGACCAGCGCGTCGAGGCGATCCTGCCCGTCGGCGAGACGTCCTTCGACGATCGACACCAGGTGCATGACGTGGGAGTAGCGCTCGAGGGCCATGTACTGCGGGACGCGCACGCTCCCGTACTCCGAGACGCGACCGATGTCATTGCGCCCCAGATCGACGAGCATCACGTGTTCGGCGCGCTCCTTCTCGCTGGCCTTCAGCTCTTCCGCCATGCGCTGATCGTCTTCGGCGGTGCGGCCCCGCGGGCGCGTCCCGGCAATCGGGTGCGTCTCGACGTGCCGCCCCTCGACCCGGACCAGCATCTCGGGAGAGGCGCCGACAATGGAGACGCCGCCCATCCGAACGAAAAACATGTAAGGCGACGGGTTCACGTGGCGTAAGGCGCGGTACACGGTGAAGGGGTCGACCGAGAGGTCCGCCTCGAACCGCTGTGACAGGACCACCTGGTAGATGTCGCCGGCCGCGATGGCCTCCTTGGCCGCGCGCACATGGTGCTCGAACTCTGCCTGCGTGAGGTTCGCGCGCACACCGAGCGGCGGCGCCGGATCGCGGTGTGGCTGCGACAGGTTGTGCTCGAGTTCCCGTTCGAGAAACTCAATCTTGGCGCAGGCGAACTGGTAGAGCGCGTCGAGATCGTCATCGGCCGTGATGCGAGCGTTGGCGATGAGGAGGATCCGGTGCTGGACGTGGTCGAAGGCCAGCACCGTGTCGAACACCATGAATCCCGCCTGGTCGACCGCCGGGTCCTGGCTGGACACCGGCTGGGAAGGAACCGGCTCGAACCACGGCACCGCGTCGTATCCAAGGAACCCCACCGCACCACCCGTGAAACGAGGCAGCCCCGGCACGTACGGCGACCGGAACTGCGCCATCAGCTCACGCAGCGTCGGCACGAACGGCCCCTCGCTGACTGCCGTCTCGCCGCCGCGCTCCACGACCACCCCGCCGTCCCGCGCGCGCAGGATGAGGAACGGGTCCTTGCCGAGGAATGAATACCGGGCGACCTGCTCGCCTCCCTCCACGCTTTCCAGGAGAAATGCATAGTCGGAGTGCTCGGCGATCTTGAGGAACGCTGACACCGGCGTCAGCAGGTCGGCCATGATCTCCTTGCACACCGGCACGAAGGTCCCGCGTTGCGCGAGTTCGACGAACTGTTCGAACGTGGTCAGGTTCATGGTCGGTCCGTGAAAGTCGACAGTGTCCACTCGGCCCAATACACAAAAAGCCTCTTCAACCCGTGGGCTGAAGAGGCTTGCTCGACGTCAGGCTGGCGATGATTCGAGAGCTGTTGCCTCTTCAGTCCGTATGGACACACCACCACCAAAAGCTCACTTTTGGCGCGCGGGTCGGACAGACAGGCTTCAACATCTCGATGTGTGTGGAGCGTACCAGAGGGTGCACTGGCTGTCAACGACGCGCCGTGGCGCGTCCCATCCTTGACCGGCTGGCAACGACTTGACTATAAGGGTGAGAGGTGACTTTCCGCCGTATCGCCATTTTCGCGCTCGCCTGGGGCACGTGTGTGTTCCATGCGCCGGCGTCCACACGGTACATGCCCATCGAAGAGGTCCAGCCTGGAATGACGGGCGTGG
>JAPKZP010000763.1 GCA_026393735.1 Acidobacteriota bacterium | reverse complement strand
GCGCGCTACTTGAGTCCGGCGAGCAGGGACTTGAAGGCCGCCTGCTCTCCGGCGACGGGGACCGTCAACTCCAGTCTCAGTTTCGGACTGCGGGTGTCAGTGATGATCAATTGGAAGGTGTCGGCACCCTCCGCCAACGCCTGCAGGATCGTCCGCTCGGTGCTGCCGGCCACATCGCTCCGCTCCGCGATACCAAACGTGAAGTTGTTCTCGCTGGGCGTTCCTCCGTTGGGTGAGAGGGCAACCGAGACCACGGGTCGACCCGCGCGCGCGATCGTGACCCGCATCATGTTCTTGCCCAGCGCCGCCGCATCCGGGCCTTCGAAGTCCTCGAAACTGAAGGGTGCGAGCGCGGCAATGTTGCCGAGATTCAGATCAAAACCGATCACGCCGTGCTCGATCTTGCCCTGGACGGGATCGCACGAGAAGGTGAGCGTGATCGGAGTCGGCTTGCCCAGGAGCGCGACGGTGGCGGAGTAGCTGAGTTGCCGGATGCCGTTGCCTGACCTGGACGATTCCCACTTCCCGCCAGTCGCCTGAGATTGGGCCGGCAGTGTTGCCGGAACCACCAGCAGCGCGACGCCAAGCGCGAACCCACTCCAAACAGGTCGTGTCGACATAGTTGTCCCCGGATTCCCCAGCCGCATAGTGCGACGAATGCGCCAGTCTTGAAGCCCCCAGCAGGTTAGCACACGCTGGGGGAGCGCGGGTCGCCGGTCGCAACGTGCCAGCAGTCAACGGGTTGGAGGGATCAGCTTCCGGAGAATGGTGCCGGCTGGCCGCTTCCACCACATGGCGAACACATAGTGAAACATCGAAGATAACACGAAAACAGGCGGAAATGCGAGGCTTTTCCATTGATTGGAAGCGCTTTTTGTGCGATACTCCTACTGTTGTAGGTGCCCTCCGGCCCTCCGACCTACCGTGAACTCCTTTAAAGCGAGGGGAACCCAGTGACATTCCAGATCGGCGACAAGGTCATCTACCCGAACCACGGTCTCGGCATTGTCGAACGCATCGAAGACAAGACCATCCTGGGCACGACCTGCGGCTTCTACCATCTGCGCATTGCCGCCAACGACACCACGGTCCTGGTGCCGCTGGCTAACGTGGACGGAGTCGGGCTGCGCCGTGCCATCGACGATGGAGAAGTCGAACGGCTGTTCAAGTTGCTTGGGGACGGGAAGATCGACGCCCAGCAGAACTGGAAAGGCCGCTTCAAGGACAACTCCGAGAAGATGCGCACCGGCTCTATCTACGATGTGGCCGACGTGCTGAAGAGCCTCACGCTGCTGAGCAAATCGAAAAGCCTCTCGTTCCGCGAGAAGCGGATGCTCGATCGGGCGCGATTCCTGATCATCACCGAGGTGTCGGAAGTCTCGCGCGACAAGAGTGTGTCGGTGGAAGGCAAGCTCGACCAGGCGCTCAACAAGTGCCTGTCCACGCGGACCCGCAACATCGAGAAGGCCAAGGCGACCAAGGTCGCGGTCAAGCCGGTCAACGGCAACGGCACCATCCGCCGCGCCCGCGCGTCGTAGCGCTTGACTCCAGCGATTCCCACGGGAAGGCCCGATCCGGTCCGCCGGGTCGGGCCTTTTCCTTTATGATGCGGTCATGGACCTCCTGGTCGGACTGGGGCGGACACTCGGCTTCTCGTTCGCGGCAGGCATCAACCTGTATGCCACGGTGGCGCTGCTCGGGCTGGCGTCACGCTTCGGATGGGTGGCGCTTCCTCCGCAGTACAAAGCCTTCGATCACGACTGGGTCATCTACACGGCGATCGCGCTCTACGTCATCGAATTCCTTGCCGACAAGATCCCCTGGGTCGATACGGTCTGGGACACGGTGCACACCGTCATCCGGCCCGTGGGCGGAGCGCTCATCGCCGTCACGACGCTCGGCGAGGCCTCGCCGGCGGTGACCGCGCTGACGGCCCTGCTGGGCGGTGTGGTGGCTGGCAGCACCCACGTGACCAAAGCCGGCACGCGCGTTGTCGCCAACACGAGCCCGGAGCCTTTCACCAACTGGCTCCTGAGTCTTGGGGAGGACGCCTTCGTCGTGAGCCTGGGATTCGTCGCGCTGAAGTACCCGCTGGTGGCGCTCGCGGTCGTCGTCGTCCTGCTCGCCCTCATCGCGTTGTCCGCGGCCGCCATCATCCGGGCGTTCCGCCGTCGATTCCGGCGCGGCACGAACGGCTCGGCCCTGACCACTGGCACGGCCGCGATGGTCGCCGTCATCGCGCTCGGCCTGGCCTCGATGACGCCAGCGTCGGCGCAGCAGCCCGCTTCCCAGACGCCCGCCCAGACGGCCTCGCAGGAGCAGCGCCCGATCTTCCGGGCTGGCGCGAACTTCGTGCGCGTGGACGTGTTTGCCACCAAGGACGGCAAGCCTGTGGCCGACCTGACGGCCGGGGATTTCGAGGTCTTCGAAGACAACACCATCCAGAAGGTCGAGACCTTCGAACGCGTGAACATCGACGCCGGCGGCGCGGCGGCCACGCGCGTCGAGCCGCGCACGGTGCGCGAGTCGCGCGAGATGGCCTCGGACCCGCGCGCGCGGGTGTTCATCCTGTTCCTCGACACGTACCACGTGAAGCAGACGTCGGCCATCAACGTCCGCCGGCCGCTGACGAACATGCTCAACCGCCTGCTCGGGCCGGACGACCTGATCGCGGTGATGACGCCCGACATGGCGGCCACCGACATCACGTTCACGCGCCGTACCGACAAGATCGTCGACATGCTCACCAGCGCCGGCATGTGGGGCCAGCGCGAGGAGCTCATCAAGCGCGACCCGATCGACGCCCAGTACGAGCAGTGCTATCCATCGTCGGGCGGCCGGGCGACCTCGGCCATCGCCGAAGCCATGATCCAGCGCCGGCGCGAGGTGGTGACGCTGGACGCGCTGGAGCAGCTCGTCCGCTACGTGGGCGGCCTGCGCGAAGAGCGCAAGGCGATCCTCGTCGTCAGTGAGGGCTGGCTCCTGTTCCGCCCAGACCGGGCGCTCGCCGAGATCTCCACACCGCAACGGCCGGGCGTGTACGTCGGCCCGGACGGCCGCCTGACGATGAACGATACCCACAACGCGCAGGGCGTCGACTCAGCGAAGTGCGACCAGGATCGGGTCGCGCTGGCCCAAATCGACGACGACCGCCGGTTCCGCGACATCCTCGACGAGGCGAACCGGGCGAACGCGAGCTTCTATCCCATCGAGCCGCGCGGTCTCGCCGTGTTCGACACCGACATGGGTCCGAACCCGCCGCCGAGCCTCGAGGTGGATGCCGCGATGCTCACGAGTCGTCACGAAGCGCTGAGGGTCGCGGCCCTCAATACGGACGGTATCGCGGTGCTGGACTCGAACGACATCGACAAGGGCCTGAAGCGCGTGACGGATGACCTGTCGACCTACTACCTGCTGGGCTACTCGTCGACTAACGCCAAGGCCGATGGCCGGTTCCGATCCATCAAAGTGCGCGTGAAGCGCCCGGGCGTCGAGATTCGGGCGCGGCGCGGCTACAAGGCGCCGACTGCGGAGGAAGTGGCGGACCGTGTCAGGGCGGCCGCGGCGCCGCGGCCGACCGCCGAAGCCACGGGTATTTCGAACGCCGTGACGTCACTCGACTCGATTCGGCCGGGGGCCGCCTTCCGGCTGACGGTCAGCTCCGGCTGGTGGATGCCCGCCGGTGAGCCCGTCAAGGGCCAACCGCAGGGCGCGGAGCCTGCGTTGTGGATTCTCGGCGAGATCGACGCGAAGGCGCGCGGCGGCGAGGAGTGGGCGCGCGGAGGCGAGGCCGAGGTCACGGTGTCCACCGAGGGCGGCACGGCGATCGTCAGTTATCTGGTGCCGGTGCCCGCAGGAACGACGCGGTTCCTCACGCGATTCCCCCGCACGGCCGAGGACGTGTGGCTCGATCCGGGTGCGTACGTCGTCCGTGTGCGCGCGCGCGCCGAAGGCGGAATCCCCACGACCGATACGGCACGCTTCGAGTTGCCGGCCGCGCCGGGCACAGGCACGCTCCTCATCGGCCAGGCGGTCTACGCGCGACGCGCCGGCGGCGCCAACACAGAAGAACTCCTCACGGCCGATCGCCGCTTCCGGCGTACCGAACGGGTCGTGGTGCAGGCGACGACGTCGCTCACGCCCGACTCGGTGAGCGCCGAACTCCTCGACCGCAACGGCAAGACGCTGCCGCTGCCTGTCACGGCCGCGGCGACGGCGAAGGACGATGTGCGCTGGGTGCGCGCGGAACTCCCGCTGGCACCGCTTGCGCCCGGTGACTACATCATCCGGATCACGACCGTGAAGGGAAGCGAATCGGTGCAGATGCTGGCGGCGTTTCGGATCGTGCCCTGATCGGCAGCGGCGAGAGGAAACAGGCGGGAGGCGAGAGTCCCGTCGGTTTCCTCTCGCCCCTCGCCTCTCGCCGAATCCCTATCCCTGTCTACATCACCGCCGTCGGCGGCGCGGGCTCGTCCGCATCACCCGCCTTGCGGAGCGGAACGGCGATCAGGTACCACACCAG
>JAPKZP010000505.1 GCA_026393735.1 Acidobacteriota bacterium | reverse complement strand
GGTTGCTGGCGATTGTCGAGAACTACCCGCAGCTGAAGGCGGACACGCAGTTCGGCCGGCTGATGGACGAACTGGCGGGCACCGAGAACCGCATTGCCGTGGAGCGCATGCGGTACAACGAGCGCGTCCAGGAGTACAACACGCAGCGGCGCAAGTTCCCGTCGATCGTCACGGCGTCGATCTTCGGTTTCAAGGAGTACCCGTACTTCCAGGCACCGCCCGAGGCGAAGGCCGTGCCCAAAGTGAATTTCGGCAAGTAGCATGCGCGTCTGGCCCGGAAAACCGCATCCGCTCGGAACAGCCTGGGACGGCCTGGGCGTCAACGTCGCGCTCTTCTCCGAGCACGCGACGGCGGTGGACCTCTGCCTGTTCGACGCGCCCGGAGATGTGCGCGAAGCAAGCCGGGTACGGCTCCTCGAGCACACCGATCACGTGTGGCACGCGTACCTGCCCGACGTGCGGCCGGGACAACTCTACGGCTTCCGCGTGGACGGTCCGTACGCCCCGGACGCGGGCCACCGGTTCAACTCCGCGAAGGTCGTGCTCGATCCGTACGCCAAGACGCTCGGGAGAGCCCTGCGCTGGCACGACTCGATCTTCGGGTACACGCCAGGGCACAGCGGGGCCGATCTGGTCCGCGACGATCGGGACGATGCCGCGTATGCGCCGCTGGCGGCCGTCATCGATCCGGCGTTCACGTGGGGCGACGATCGGCGGCCCCAGGTTCCGTGGCACCGGACTGTCATCTACGAACTGCATGTGAAAGGATTCACGGCCCGGCATCCGGGCGTGCCCGAGCCGCTGCGCGGCAAGTACCTCGGGCTCGCGTCCGATGAGGCCATCCAGCACCTGGTCGATCTCGGCGTCACGTCGGTCGAGCTCATGCCGGTGCACCAGCACGCCAGCGATCGGCACCTCGTCGAGCGGGGCCTGGCCAACTACTGGGGCTACAACTCGCTGGCTTACTTCGTGCCCGACGTCCGTTACGCGACCTCGACAGGCCGCATGGCTGCCGTGCGGGAGTTCAAGATCATGGTGCGCGCGCTGCACGCCGCCGGCCTCGAGGTCATCCTCGACGTGGTCTACAACCACACGGCCGAGGGCGACGAGCGCGGGCCCACGCTGTCGCTGCGCGGCATCGACAACGCGTCGTACTATCGCCTCATGCCGGGCCACCCGCGGAGGTACCAGGACTTCACGGGCTGCGGCAACACGCTGAACATGCGTCACCCCCGCGTGCTGCAGCTCATCATGGACAGCCTGCGGTACTGGGCGGTCGAGATGCACGTCGACGGGTTCCGCTTCGATCTGGCGAGTGCCCTCGCCCGGGAACTCTTCGATGTCGACAAGCTCGGATCGTTTTTCGACATCATCCAGCAGGACCCGGTACTGTCGCAGGTGAAACTGATTGCCGAACCGTGGGACCTCGGGGAAGGCGGGTACCAGGTCGGCAACTTCCCGGCAGGATGGACCGAGTGGAACGGCCGGTACCGGGACGCGATCCGGCAATTCTGGCGGGGGGATGGCGGACAGGTCTCGCACCTGGCGACGCGGCTGGCGGGCAGCAGCGATCTCTACGCGCCCGGCGGGCGGCGGCCGTACGCGAGCATCAACTTCATCACGTCGCACGACGGGTTCACGCTGCGCGATCTCGTCACCTACCAACACAAGCACAACGAGGCGAACGGCGAGGCCAACGCGGACGGCGAACCGCACAACCTGAGCTGGAACTGCGGCGTAGAGGGCCCCACGGCGGACCCGGCGATCAACGCCCTGCGCGCGCGCCAGGTTCGCAACTTCCTCGGAACGCTGCTCCTGTCGCAGGGCGTGCCGATGATCGTCGCAGGCGACGAAATGGGCCGGACGCAGCTGGGCAACAACAACGCGTACTGCCAGGACAACGAGGTCAGCTGGATCAACTGGGACCTCACGCCGGACCAGTGCGACCTGCTGGCGTTCACGCGCCAGCTCGTGCAGATCCGCGACGCCCATCCCGTTCTGCGGCGTCGGACGTTCTTCCAGGGCCGCGGGATCCGCGGCCAGGACGTCACCGACATTCTCTGGTTCGACACCACCGGCCAGGAGATGACCGACGCGACGTGGAACGCGCCCCACGTGCGGGCGCTCGGCGTCATGCTGGTCGGCACGGCCATGACGGAGGTGGACGAACGCGGCAACCCCGTTCATGACTGCACGCTGCTCATCCTGCTGAACGTGCAGGACGGCGACGTGCCCTTCACCTTGCCGGCGTCGGCAGACGAGTCGTCATGGGAAGTCGTCCTCGACACCTCGAGCGGCGCCCGGCCGCCGGCCCCGCAGGCAGCCGCGTCGGTCTACCAGCTCGGGGCGCGGTCGCTGGCCGTCCTGACCCGCGCGTGACGTCCTACAGGTCGAGTTCGGCCTTGACGACCTGCGGGTCCCCGGTGGGCCTGACGGTGAAGCCCAGGCGCGCACACATCCGTTGCATGTCGGCGTTCTCCGACAGGACGTCGGAACCGATGCGGGTCAGCCCCGCCTCACGCGCGGTGTCGATCAGGCGTGCCATCAGGGCGGTTCCCAGCCCGATCCCCTGGAACCGGTCCGTCACGATTACCGAGAACTCGCCGTCGTGACCTCCAGGAAGCGCCTGGACACGCGCGACGCCGACAATCTCGGCTCGCGCGGCCTGCGGGTCCTGCCATTCAGCTACCAGCGCCACGTCGCGCGGGGCGTCGACGGCACAGACGCGCGCCAGCCGGTCGTGGGAGATTCGATGCGTGAGCCTCATCATGTGGAAGAAGCGCTGGTACACGCTCCGTTCCGAGAGCCCTTCGTGGAAACGTACCATGAGCGGTTCATCGTCCGGGCGGATGGGACGAATCATGACGGCTTCGCCGTTCTTCAGCGGGACAGGCCCTGGCGCAGGCGACATGGGACACGCTCTGGCGCGGTGATGATAGTCCTGGAACGCGCGTGTGTCGACCATGTGCGCCTGCCGCTCAGCCAACCACGGCTCGCCAGCAGGCCGCATCGCGACGGAGTAGAATTGAGACCCATCATCGAGGTGACACGGTGAAGCTTCGGACTGTGGGCGCGTGGACGACCGCCGGCGTAGCGTTGTGGGTTTCGCTTGGCACGCTCGACGTCGTGTCGGGACCGGCCCGCGACGTGCGCATCGCCATGCTGCCCGGACTCGGCCAGCTGGCTGCCTGTCTGGCGCTGGCGCTCGTGCTCGGGTGGCTGCTGGCCGTCAGGATTCCGGTCGATGACGAACCGCAGGCCCGGCCGCCCGGAGGAGCGAAACGCCCGGCAGGGTCCGGCGATTCGTTTCTGCCGCTGTATGCCCTCTCGGTCCTGATCCTCCCGTACCTCCCGTGGCTGCCGGACTGGCTGCCGCTCGTCCGGGTGTTCGCAGGTCCTGGGCGGCTGCTGGTCTGGCTGATCGTGGCCAGCCAGGTCGTCTGGGCCGTCCTCGGTTCGGGCCGCGGGCGGCGCACCGTCGTGCGAATGCGAGCCTGGTCCCCCACCGTCGGTTTCGCCGTCGTGTTCCTCGTGACGTTCGTGCTGTTCGCGGCGACATCCGTCGCCCTGATACCGTCGGGCCTGTTCCCCGGCGGAGACGAGCCTCACTACCTGGTCGTCACGCAGAGCCTGCTCAAGGACCACGATCTGCGGATCGACAACAACCACGAGCAGCGGGACTACGCGGCGTACCTGGACGGCGATCTGCCGCCGCATGCGATTGCCCCGGGCAGGGACGGCGGGATGTACTCCGTCCATCCGATTGGTCTGCCGATTCTGGCCGCTCCCGCCTTCGCGGCCGCAGGCTACCGCGGAGTCGTACTACTGGTCGTGATCCTGGCAGCGGCCGCCGCCGCGCTCGTCTGGGTGTGGGTCAGGCGGGTCACAGGGTCCGTGTCAGCCGCGACCTTTGCGTGGTCGGCAACGGCGCTCTCGCTCCCCTACCTGGGAAGCAGCGGCACGGTCTACCCCGAGATCCCGGCGTCGCTGGCGGTCATGCTGGCGGCGACGTTCGCCGTGCGTGACACCGACCTGGGGGCTGCGCGCGTGCCCGCTACCCCTGTCCCGGCGTCCGTGTGGCGGGCGCTGGTGCTGGGACTGACAACGGCATGCCTCCCATGGCTGCATGCGAAATACACGCTCATGGCGGTTGCGCTCCTGGCGGTCGGAGTCTGGCGGATCTGGCGCGATCGGACACGTCACCGCGCGCGCATCGTGGCGGTTGCCGTCGTCCCGTTTGCCGTGAGCGTGACGGGCTGGATGGCGTTTCACTATGCCACCTGGGGATCGCCCTGGCCATCGGCGCCGTATGGTGGCGCCGCCGGAACCCAGATGAGTGTGGCGTCGCTCGCGCGAGGGATCCCGGGACTGCTGTTCGACCAGGAGTACGGACTGTTTGCGTATGCCCCGGTCCTCGCGATCGCGTTCATCGGCCTGTGGGCGATGTGGCGCGCGGGCGGGCGTGCCCGTGGCGTGGCAGTGGAACTGACGGTGACGCTCGCCGCGCTGTTCGGCACGGTCGGGGCGTTTCAGATGTGGTGGGGTGGGTCGGCGCTGCCAGGGCGCATGGTCATCTCGGGCCTGCTGCTGCTCGCCCTCCCGGTGGCGTGGGCGTTCCGGGCGGCGGCCGATCGGCCCGAGCGCCGGACGACCTACCGGCTGCTCCTGCTCGTCAGCCTGGCCGCTTGCCTCGCCGCCGTCACGGCACAGAACGGGGTGGCGCTCGCGCTGCGCCGCGACGGCGTGTCGCGGCTGCTCGAGTGGCTGTCGCCCGACTGGCACCTCTGGGCGTATTCGCCGGATTTCATCATGCAGCCGACGTGGGTCGGCATCAGCCAGACCGCGATCTGGGCCGCGTCGGCGCTCTTCAGCGCGTGGGCGGTCGGCCTGCTGGCCGCTCGAGGACGATCGGCCCCGGGCAGTTCGCGAACCGGCCGTGGACTGGCGTTCCTCCGGACCGACATGGGTGCTTTCCTCGCGATCTCACTGGTCGTCGTGGTGACGCCGCTGGTCCTCGGCAGCCGGCTGAGGCCGAACCCGGATCCCGAGGGCCGGACACGCATTGAGATGATCGAGTCGTTCGATCCGAGCGGCCGGCCGATTGCCCTCCGCTACGATCCCCTGACGCGCGTGGAACCCGGGGCGGTACCGGGGATGTTCGCCCTGTCCGCGCGCCCGGGCTCCCGCCCGGCCCGTCAGCCCGCGCCCGTGCTGTTGAACGCACGCTTTGCCCTGCCGGCAGGCCGCTACGTCGTCGAGTTGGCGCCGCGTCGAGCCAGCGCGGCTGAGCCGGGGCTCTCGGGCCGGCTCACCGCGCAGGCAGGCCGCATGGGAGGCGCGCTGACCGAGTGGGACGTCGCAAGCGCTGCAGGAAGCAACTGGCAGGGCCGATTCGATCTTCCCGTGAGTGTGAACTTCCTCGGCTTCCGGGCGGCTGGTCCGCTCGGCGAGCAGATCGGGGAACTCCGCCTTCGCCCGAATTCTGTCGTGCCGATGCTTGATCGGGTCGCAGCCGAGGAGGTCCTCGCCGCTCTTACCGTCGATCAACTGGTGGTCCTGTTCCACGACGGCGCCGCGTACCCGGAGGCCGGCGGGTTCTGGGTGCGCGGGGCGAACCGCACGGTTGTATCCGTCGTGTCGCGGACGGGGCAGGTCACGTCCGACGTGACGCTCGTGCTGAGGAGCCCGGTCAAGAACACGGTCCGGATCGAAACGCCGGACAAGGACTGGACCGTGACACTCGAGCCGAACAAGCTCGTGGAAATCCAGGTGAGCCCGACACGCCTCGACGGCACGCTCCGCATGATCATGAGTTCCGCCACAGGCTTCCGGCCGGCGGACTTCGATCCCGGCAGCCAGGATCGGCGCTTCCTCGGGTGCTGGGTTCAGGTTGGAGGATAGGAACGTTCCCCGTACGACGTCGCAAACCAGAGGAGAGTGAAGATGGCCATCAAGGACGCATTGCTGCCCGAGTTCGACCACGAGATGGCGCTGGCCCGCAAGGTGATCGAGCGGGTCGCGGAAGACAGGCTTGGCTGGCAGCCGCACGAGAAGTCGATGACGCTCGGCCGCCTGGCAAACCACGTGACGGAGATCCCGCTGTGGGGCCACACGATTCTGAATGACGCCGAGTTCGACATGACGGACGGCAGCCACAAGCCGTCGGCCAAGGACAAGGTCGCGGATATGCTGTCGGCGTTCGACGAGACCACGGCGAAGGTCCGGACCATGCTGGCGGCGAAGACCGATGCCGAGCTGATGTCCACGTGGGTCTTCAAGCACAACGGCAAGGAGATGTTCTCGATGCCCCGCGTCGCGGCGTTCCGCGGATGGGTGATGAACCACGTGATCCACCACCGCGGACAGCTGAGCGTCTACCTGCGGCAGACCGGGTCCAAGGTGCCGTCGATCTACGGACCGAGCGCCGACGAGAGCTGACGCCATGCCCCAATCCGAAGACGCGGCGCGGCCCCGCCTGCCTGGGTGGTGGGTGCCGGCCGCGCTCGTCTTCGTCCTCGTCGCCACGCTGAACAGCGGCGGCTACCGCTACGGCGTCGGCGACCAGGCGTTCTACCTCCCCGCGATCGAGCGCCATCTGATTCCGGAGTCCTTCCCCCGCGATCGTACCGTCATCGACGATCAGGATCGCCTCAACGTCTTCACACGGGTCGCAGCGGCCGTCGTGACGAAGACCGCATGGTCGCTGCCGGCATTCATGGCCGGGGTTGGAGGGCTACGCCCATCCGCGGATGCTGGCGTTCGGCCTGGGTCTCGCGGCCGTCGTGCTGCTGCTGCGGTCCCGCCCGGCGGTCGCGGTCGCCATGGTGGGCCTTGCCGCGGTGGTGCATCCCACGACGGCCCTGTGGTTCGTGATGTGGATCGGCGTCGCGCTCATCGTGACCGAACGGCGCGCGAGGCCGTTCCTGCTGGCAGCGGCCGCAGTCGGGGCGGCAGGCGCCGCGTGGATGATCCTCCGGGGTCCGTTGAGCGCGCAGGCGGTCCGGATGGATCCGGCGTGGCTCGGCGTACTCGCCACGAAGGACTACCTGTTCGCGACCGACTGGCCTGGAACCATGTGGGCCGTTGCAGCCCTGTACGTGGTTGTCGTCTTCGCGATCGTGGGTTTCCGGCGCGCCATGGGTCTCGCCCACACCCGCGAGGCGGCACTCGCGGCCGGGTTGGCTGCGCTCGTGGGCGTGTTCGTGGTGACGCTGCCGCTCATCAGCCAGCGCATCGCCGTGGCCGTGCAGTTCCAGATCTCGAGGGTGTTCTGGATGCTGGACCTGATGGCCGTCGTGTACGCCGTGTGGGCGCTCGCGGATGCCGGACGCTGGAGGCCTGCGCCTCGCGCGGCCTGGCGGGGCGCGGTCGTCGCGGGGCTGCTCGTATGCGCCGCCGTGGGGCGCGGCGTCTACGTGTCTTGGGTCGAGCATCCCGAGCGCGCGCTGGTGCAGTACGATCTGCCGAAGACCGCCTGGATGGATGTCATGACGTGGCTGCGACAGACGCCCGTCGGCACGCACGTGCTGGCCGACCCGGCTCACGCCTGGCGGGAAGGTGTCAGCGTGCGGGTCGCCGCCGGGCGGGACGTCTACCTGGAGGAAGTCAAGGACACGGCGATGGCCATGTACTCCCGGCGGGTCGCCGAGCGCGTGGCGGAGCGGATCGGGGCGCTCGGCGACTTTGCCACGCTGACCCCGGCCTCCGCCCACGCCCTGGCCGTGCGATTCGATCTCGACTACCTCGTCTCAACCCGGACGCTGGATCTGCCGGCGGCGCACCGCTCCGGTGGGCTGACGATCTACCGCCTGAAGTAGCCGATCCCGCTCTCCCCTACTTGACCGGTGCGGGCCTGGGAACCGGCGGGTACGGCACCCCCAGCTGTTCCAGGTACGTCTTGTACTTCGTGGAATCGAAGTAGTACTTCCGCATCTTCTCGCGGTACTCCGCCATGATCTTCGTGTTCAGGAACGTGGGCGGCGTGTCCTGCGGGCGCACGAGCGGCGTGTACTTCAGGTCTTTCGTCTGCACGGTGTTGAAGTACTCCCACGCCTGCTGGACCAGCGCCGGCTTGAGCAGCAGGTCAAGCATCGTGAGGGCGTGAACCTTGGCCCCGGCCGTGCAGCCCTTGTGGGCAATCGGGGTCGCCATCGCGATGCCCGCCGACCAGTTGTGCCCGGTCGTGCCCGGGATGTTGGCCGGGTAGCGCAGCGTGATCGTCGGCACGTTCCACGACACGTCCCCGATGTCGTCGGACCCGCCCCCGCGCTTGTCCTCTTCGCGCATCGGCTCGCCGAGCTTGCCGACCTCGGCGTCCAGGCCGCGATCCGGCTGCTTCAACTCTCGCTGCACGGCCCTGGCCAGCGCCTGGTCGGCCTCGTCCCACTTCGGCATGCCTACGGCCTTGATGTTGGCGTACGCCGCCTCCGCCACGATCCTGTTGAAGTGCTGGGGCCAGGCGGCGCCGAGCACCCGTGACGTTACACTGGTGTCGGTCATCATCGCGGCCGCGTCGGCCATCTTGTTGCCGATGTCCCACATCTCCTTGATGTGCGGGTAGTCGGTCTCGCGGAAGTAGTACCACACGGAGGCCGTTCCCGGCACGACGTTCGGCTGGTCGCCGCCGTCGGTGATTACGTAGTGCGATCGCTGCTGGATCCGCAGGTGCTCCCGCCGGAAATTCCAGCCGACGTCCATCAGCTCAACGGCGTCGAGCGCGCTGCGGCCGCGCCACGGCATGCCGGCGCTGTGAGCCGTCTGCCCCTTGAATTGATACTCCACCGAGACGAGGCCGTTCCCGCTGTCCGACCCCCACGACGTCCCCATGATGTTCGCCACGTGCGAGAAGAGCACGACGTCCACGTTCTTGAAGACACCGTCGCGCACGTAGAACGCCTTGGCCGCCACCAGCTCCTCCGCGACCCCCGGCCACACGACGATAGTGCCCGGGAGCTTTTCGCGCTCCATGATCTTC
>JAPKZP010000465.1 GCA_026393735.1 Acidobacteriota bacterium | reverse complement strand
CGCCGCTCGCGACCAAGGCGAACAGCACGAGGGGCGCCATCGAGCGGTAGAGCGAGATCCCGCACGCGCGCATGACAATCAGCTCGCTGTTCCTCGTGAGCAGGCCGACGGTGACGAGGCCGCCAATCAGGACCGACAGCGGGATGCAGTAGTAGGTGTACTGCGGAGTGGCGTACCACATGTACTCCATCAGCATCCCGCCGGTTGCCGTGCCCTTGAAGAGCTTGTCCGAGAGATCGATGAACGTCGAAATCTGGAAGATGCCGAGCAGGCCGACGAAGGTCAACGCGAAGACCTTCAAGTACATCTGGCCGATGTAGCGATCGAGGATGTTCGCGCGCATCTGCAGGACCCGCGCCCAGCGGCTGCCGACGGCTCTGCCGCGCCTGATGATCGACCGGTCGTGCCCTGGCAGCCGCATCCATCCGACCAGCGGCTGGACGCGCCCGCGCAGCCTCGCCAGGCGGCTGGCCCATACGCCGTGCCACCGGTCCGAACCGATGCCGCGGACAATCAGGAGGCTGATCCCGAGTCCGCCCAGGACGATGTCGGGAATCCAGGTCGCCAACCACGCGGGCACCCAGGAGCCCTTTGCGAGCGACTGGGAATTCCCGAGGATGACGTAGTAGACGAAGATGACGGTCAGGCCCTGCGCAAAGCTCGCGAGCCGGCCATCGCGCCGGTTCGTGAATCCGAAGGCCGCCCCGAGCAAGGCGAACACAAGGCAGGCCGCGGGAATGGAGAACTTCTTCTGGATCTCCATCTCGGCGTTGTGGGTCGAGATCTTCTGCTTCTTCAGGTCGACAATCAACGCCTCCAGCTCCGCGATGGTCATCTCGCGGTCGCCCTTCTGGGGGCCCGTCCGGGGGAACACCGTCTCCGGGTCCAGGCTCAGCACCAGTTGCTTGAATCGCGCCACGCTGTAGTCGATCGGCGCGTCGGCTTTCGTGGTGTGCTGCGTGCCTTCCTCGAGCACCAGCTCCACGGTGCGCGCTTCACGGTCGAGCAGCATCCGGCCGCGATTCGCCAGATAAACCACGGGGTTCTCGGGGTGGGTCGTGTCAGCGAGGAAGACGTCGAGCCAGCCGACGCCGTCCGCCGGCGTGTCCCGGACGTAGATCACCCGGTTAGGGAAGTCCTCGAAGAAGACCCGTGCCTTGACCTCGCCCTCGGCCCGCTGGGCGACGATCCGGTAGGTGATCTCCCGGTAGGTCTGGTTCGCGTCAGGCACCGCCCAGATCATCACGTAGAGCGTCGCGGCGCCCGACACCGCCGCCATGACCAGGACCGGGCGCAGCACGCGGAAGAGGCTGACGCCGCACGACTGCAGGGCGACCCATTCGCGGTCTCCGGAGAACCGGCCCAGACCCACCAGGAGACCGACAAGGAGCGCCATCGGGATGGTGACGGCGAGGGCCTGCGGGACGAGCGTCACCATCAGGCGCAGGACCGTCTCCGAGGCGACGCCCTTAGAGATCAGCTTCTCGGCGAGGCCGATCAGGAACGGCAGCTCGAGAATGAAGGTAAACACCAGCAGCGACATAAGAAACGGCGGCAGGACGCTGCGGATGATGTAGCGGTCGATGAGGCGCAACATGAAGGACTTGCGCCAACGATACCACAGGCGGAGCGCAAACGGGTGCGAGGGGGGTGTGCGCGAGCGGGTGGCGGCTGACCAGGGAGGCGCGGAGCGCGCGGGAACCATGGCCAATCCGTGTTGTT
>JAPKZP010000165.1 GCA_026393735.1 Acidobacteriota bacterium | reverse complement strand
GCTGTGGTTGGCCTGCGGGATGACGATGAGCCGGCCGGCGGCGGGCTGGGCGTTCTCGATGAGCAGCACGGCGGCCATCATGCCCGCGGGCTCGTTTGCGTGCACGCCGCCCATCACGAGCATCGTGCCGCCAGGCTTCCCGCTGTCGAGCACGTAGACGCTGGTGTCGCCCGCGGTCCCGCGCAGGCCCCCGAACCAGGTGCTCAGCGGGACCATGCGCGATACGCCCGGACCGCGGACGATGGTCTCCGCTTCGCGCAGCGACACGAAGGACCATCCGCTGACCGCCATCACGGCAACAGCCACGACCCCGACCAGCACGCCGAATCGCCGGGACACGCTCACGGACATCCTCGTTCTTCTGCAGCCGGTTTCACAACCCCCACTACTTGATGAGCAGCGCGCGAAGCACCAGGGGAACCAGCACCAGCGCCGCCGAGACTTTCTGCTGGCGCGTGCCTTCCCGCAACAGGCTCCACACGGCGAGCGCCGCCATCACGGCGCACAACAGACGGTAGGCCACCAGAATCATCGTCTCGGGCTCCCGTTACCAGGCGAAGCGCAGGACGCCGAGGGCGTTCGCGTAGATCACCGCCGCGATCCCGACCACCGCGATGGCCAGCGTCGGCACGGTCGACACGCGGAGAAACGACCAGTACGAGTCGCGGCAGTCGGCCAGGATCATGGCGCTCTTGCCGAGAATCGCCGTCGGGGGCGTGACGCTGGACACGCAGGCGAGCAGGCTCAATGCCACCGTGGCCATGATGGGATCCCGGCCGAGCAGCGCGAGCATGAACGGAATGCCGAAGACCGAGGCCACCGCGAACGGCCCGAGCACGCCGCCGAGGAACACGCACACGACGAAGATCGCCGCGTAGAGCACGTACACCGGCACGCTGATCGACGAGATCACGAACAGGCCGCGCACGCCGTTGGCCGCCATCACCTGCACGAGCGCCCCCACGGCAATCAGGATGGCGTTGACCTCGAGCGTCTCGCGGAACGTGTCGCGCGCCACCTGGATCAGATCGACGCGCGCCCCGGCCGCGACGAACGCTGCCGCGCCGCCTGCCAGGAACATCAGCGGGATGCCAAGCGGCGGGATCACGTGCGGGAAGGCCCTCACGAGCAGCATCAGCGCGACGACGACCGCGAGGGGCAGGTACACCCGCAGCGTGGTCATGTGGGCGGGCACCGCGGGAAGCGTCGCCAGCGCCGCATCCCGGTCGAGCGGCCCGCGGATGTGCCGCAGGCCCAGGTGCAGGGCCGAGTACACGGCGAGCGGCACCGTCAGGATCAGCAGCGGCCAGAAGAACCCGATGTAGGGCATGTTGATGCCCGCCGCGATGATCATCGCGGGGATATTCACAGGCGGCGCGAAGATGCCGATGGTGCCGCCCATCGCGATGAACGATGCCACCTTCACGCGCGGAATGCCCATCAGCATGAGCAGCGACGACACCAGGCTGCCGAACGCGAACTGCCCCGCCGCGCCCGGGCCCGTCAGCGCGCCGGGCAGGATCACCAGGAACATCAGCAGCACCAGCAGCACCCGCGGGTACGCGTGGAAGTGCGTCACCAGGTCCCGCACGGTCGCGTTCAGCGCGCCGGACGCCTTCTGGATGTTGATGAAGATCTGCGCCGCGAAAATAATCAGGACGATCGGCAGAAACGTAAAGCTGCCGTCCACCAGGTGCCGCAGGCTCTCGACGGGGCCGAACCCGGCGAGGACGATCCCCACGACGGCCGACACGAGGATCGCCAGTGCGTCCGACAAGCGGCCGAAGCGCATCGCCGCGCCAAAGGCCGCGACCATGGCGGCGACGAGCAGGCAGGCCGTCGCAGTGTCGCTCATGCCGGCCACGCTACTTGATGGGCCGCGACCATCGCGGCCACGAGCAGGCAGGCCGTCGTGGTGTCGCTCATCGCGGCCGCGTCACTTAATGACGGCCTTGAGCGCCGGACCGACCTCCGCCACCTGCTTGACGATGACGATGGGCACGTTGCGAGCCTTGGCCGCCTTCGTGAAGGCGCCGTCCTTGTTCCCGTCTTCGGTCACGAGCACGAAGTCCGCCTGTGCCACCACCGGATCGATGAACTTGTCCGACAGCGGTCCGCGCCGCGACTCGCCCCCCACGTGAACCGCAAGGACCTTCACGCCCAGCTCCTTCGCCTTCGCCAGCAACTGCGCGATCCGAGCCAGCTCGCCCTTCTCGTCGATCCCTGCCTCGCCCAGCCCCTTCGCG
>JAPKZP010000475.1 GCA_026393735.1 Acidobacteriota bacterium | reverse complement strand
CTACACGCCGGAGGAACAGGCGTTTGCCGACCGGATCCGCGCGACGCTCATCAGCCCGGCGACACCGCCCGGCGCCGAAAAGGTCGTTCAGCCGATGACGATCGGGCTGGTCGCATCCGCCTCGACCGACATGGGCGACATCAGCTGGAACGTGCCGACCGTCCAGATGAGCGCCGCGACGTTCGCGCCGGGCGTGCCGGCGCACAGCTGGCAGGCGGTCGCATGCGCCGGGATGTCCATCGGCGTCAAAGGCATGATGGTGGCCGCCAAGACGATGGCGCTGACCGTGTCGGATCTGTTCACGGACCCCGCGGTCGTCGCGAAGGCGAAGGAAGAGTTCCTGCAGAAGCGCGGCGGCGCGTCGTTCCAGTACACGACCATCGTCCCGGCCCGCCCGCCGTTCGAGTTCCGGAAGGGATCGTAGCGAGCACGTCTCGCGCGTGAATCATTGAGTTCCCCAGCGTCTCTGTTCGCCGCGCTGCGCCATCGCAACTTCCGCCTGCTCTGGATCGGGCAGATCGTCTCGATGTCCGGGTCCATGATGCAGACGGCGGCCATTCTGTGGCACGTCGCGCTGCTCGCGCCCCCAGGTCACAAGGGGATTGCCCTCGGTCTGGTCGGCCTCGTCCGGGTGCTGCCCATCGTCGGATTCTCGCTCGTGAGCGGCGTCGTGGCCGACGTGTACGACCGCCGCCGCGTGATGCTGATCACGCAGAGCCTGATGGCGGTGCTGGCGGCGGTCCTGGCCCTGCTGACGGGTTCCGGTCTCAGCACGCCGTGGCCGATCTACGTGCTGGCGGCGCTCAGCTCGGCCGCCGGCGCGTTCGACGGTCCGTCGCGCCAGGCGCTCGTGCCGAACCTCGTGCCGCGCGAACACCTGCCCAACGCGATCAGCCTGAACACGATCATGTTCCAGGTCGCGGCCGTCGTCGGGCCGTCATCCGCGGGTCTCGTGCTCGCGACGTGGGGCGTCGCGGCGGCGTACTGGTTGAATGCGGTCTCGTTTCTCTTCGTCATCGGCGCGCTACTGATGATGCGCGACGTGCGGGGCAATGGCACGGCCGACGGCACGCACCACGCGCCGGGCGAGTTGAGCCTGCGGGCGGCGTTCGACGGTTTGCGCTTCGTGTTCTCCCAGCCGCTCATCCGGTCGTCGATGCTGCTCGACTTCTTCGCGACCTTCTTTTCGTCGGCTACCGCGCTGCTGCCGATCTTTGCGCAGGACATCCTGAGCGTGGGCGCCCACGGGTTCGGCTGGCTGTACGCGGCGCCCTCGGTCGGCGCCGTGATCGCCAGCGCGGCGATGGTGCGATTTGTGGACAGGATCGAGCGGCGCGGGGCGGTGCTTATCTGGTCGGTTGTCGGCTACGGGATCGCGACGGTGGCGTTCGGGTTGTCGCGCGACTTCTGGGTCATGTTCGCGTGCCTCGCGCTCACTGGTGCCACCGACACGGTCAGCATGGTGCTGCGCAACGTCATCCGCCAGATGCAGACGCCGGATCACCTGCGCGGCCGCATGGTCGGCGTCAACATGGTGTTCTTTATGGGCGGCCCGCAACTGGGCGAGCTCGAGGCCGGGCTCGTCGCCAACTGGCTCGGCGCGCCGTTCTCGGTAGTGAGCGGCGGGCTTGGATGCCTGCTGGCCACCGGGTGGGTGGCCGCGCGCACGCCGGCGCTGCGTCGCTACCGGCGAGAGACGTCGCAGGCGTCGTAGGGCGACGGCCGCGAGGCGGGCGGACACGGGGGTCCGCCCCTACGGTGACAGGGATCGGGGTCTTTGTAGGGGCAAGGCCCTGTCCTTGCCCGGGCGGACAGAGCGGTCCGCCGCGACGGTGACAGGTCGTAGACCGGCACCGGCAGTCAGAGGACACAACACATGCGATACGGGAAGCTGACGGCGGTCGGGATGGTAATGGCGGCGGGGCTCGGCGTCCTGTCCTCCGCGCCTTCCGGGCAGGGACTCGACTACGTTCGCGCCAGCTACACGAAGTACGAATACCGGATTCCCATGCGCGACGGCGTGACGCTGTTCACCGCCGTCTACGTCCCACGGGCGCCGGGGCCGGCGTATCCGATCCTCTTGAACCGCACACCGTACAGCGTGGCGCCGTACGGGCCCGACGCCTACAAGAGCAGCCTCGGGCCGTCTGATCTGTTCACGCGCGAGGGCTACATCTTCGTCTATCAGGACGTGCGCGGCCGCATGATGTCCGAGGGCCAGTACGAGGACGTGCGGCCCTACAAGCCCGTGAAGGCCGGGCCGACGGACATCGACGAGAGCACGGACACCTGGGACACGATCGACTGGCTCGTCAGGAACATCCCCAACAACAACGGCCGCGTCGGGCTGTACGGCATTTCCTATCCGGGGTTCTACACGTCGATGGGCATGATCGACGCGCATCCCGCGTTGAAGGCGGCCTCGCCGCAAGCGCCCATCGCGGACTGGTTCATCGGCGACGATTTCCACCACAACGGCGCGCTCTACCTGCCGCACGCCTTCAACTTCTTCTCGGGGTTCGGCCGGCCGAGGCCGGAGCCGACGACGAACAGCGGGTCGCGCTTCGACTACGGGACCGAGGATGGGTACGGGTTCTATCTGAAGATGGGCCCGATGCCGAACGTGAACGCGCTCTATTTCAAGGACGGCATCAGGTTCTGGAACGACCTGATGGCGCACGAGACGTACGACGCGTTCTGGCAGGCGCGCAACGTCCGGCCGCACCTGAAGGACATCGCGCCGGCCGTCCTCACGGTGGGCGGGTGGTTCGATGCCGAGGATCTGTTCGGCGCCCTGGAAACCTACAAGAGCGTGGAGCGGCAGAGCCCCCGCACCGTCAACACGCTGGTGATGGGCCCGTGGATCCACGGCGGATGGGCGCGCACGGACGGCGACCTGCTGGGCGACGTGCGGTTCGGATCGAAGACCGGGCCGTTCTTCCGGGAGCAGATCGAGTTTCCATTCTTCCAGCACCACCTGAAGGGCAAGCCCGATCCGAAACTGCCCGAAGCCTACGTGTTCGAAACCGGGCGCAACGAGTGGCGTCGCCTTGACGCGTGGCCGCCGAAACAGGCGACGACGACGTCGCTCTACCTGCACGCGGGCGGCCGCCTCGGCTTCGAACCTCCGTCGGAGGGCGAGGCGTTCGACGAGTACATCAGTGACCCGACCCGACCCGTGCCCTACATCAATCACACGTCCGTCACGATGACGCGCGAGCACATGGTGGACGACCAGCGCTTCGCGGCCGCGCGCGCCGACGTGCTGACCTACCGCACCGACGTCCTCGCTGAAGACGTGACCATGGCCGGTCCGATCCGGCCTCGCCTGCACGTGTCGACCTCCGGGACGGACTCGGACTTCGTCGTCAAGCTCATCGACGTCTACCCGGCGCCTGATCGGGTACCAGGTGCCGGAGCGCAGTCGGGCAGGCCCTCACGCATGGAAGGCTACCAGCAGTTGGTGCGCGGAGAAGCCATGCGCGGGAAGTTCAGAACGAGCTACGAAAAGCCCGAGCCGTTCGTCCCCGACCAGGCCACGCGGGTCGAATACGTGATGCCCGACGTGTACCACACCTTCCGGCGCGGGCACCGCATCATGGTGCAGATCCAGAGTTCATGGTTCCCGCTGGTGAACATGAACCCGCAGACCTTCTGCAACATCAACACGGCGAGCCCCTCCGATTTCAGGAAGGCGACCCAGCGCGTCTACCGCGGCAGGACGACCGCGTCGCAGATCGTGCTGAGCGTGCTGAACGGACGGGAGAGATAGGTCCCTGTCCTGCGCGAAGTCGAAAGAGGCCGACCAGACCTACTGCGGCGCCTTCGCGAGGTGCAGCCGGGCTTCCACCCTGGCGCCGGTTACGGTCAGGATCCCGAACTTCTTCTCGTAGTCCTCGAACACCAGCTTCGCGGCGGTCGTGGTGCGCGCCTTCAGGTACGAGTCGAGGTGTCCCTTGGCATAAGTGAACGCGGCCGCGGCGGCCGCGGGCGTTGGATAGTCGACGATGATGAGCGTGTACGCGCCGGCTGCGGCATCCGTGTAATCGGCGGCGACTGCCGTGACTTTGTTGTTCTGCTGGAGGATGTCGCCGTCTCCGAGCGTGAAGATCGCCTGGAGGCCGACCGGGCCCCGGATGAGACGCTCCGACGCGGTCGTACGGCCGGGCTTCGGCAGGAGATTGAGCGCGGCCACCGGCACGTCAGCCGGCAGCTGTGCCGCAACGGCCTGGGCCGCCTTCGGCAGGATCGTGGCGTTGGCCGCGCCGCCTGCGGTGTTGTTCACCATCAAGTAGTAACGGTGCCGCTGAAGCAGGACCTGGTGCCGGTTGGCCGTATGACGTTCCTTCAGCGCCGGGTCTGGGGTCTCCTTGCCGCACCGTGCGAGGTAGATGCCCCGCGCCGCCGTCGGGTCGGTCATGCGATAGAGTTCGACGGAAATCTCATTCGCTCCGTCGCGGTACTTCTGCACGGTCAGCTGTTCGAATCCGTTCTCGAGGAACGCTTCTGCGCCGCCGTCGATGTACCCGTAGAGGTCGGCGCTGGTGAACGTCTTCATCGGGCCGGCCTTCTTCCAGGCGCCCGCGAACCCGTCCCCGGGCATCATCGCCGCGTCGCCGCTTGGCTTCTGTGCGTGGGCCATTCCGCTCGCCAGCACGACTGCTGTCACCGCTGCCAAAACCCCGTATCGCATATTGAATATCCTGTCTCGCCTCTCGTCCCTCGCCTCTCGCCTCTCGCCTGGTTTCTACACCTTCACATAGCTGATCTTCTCCGGATTCGCGGCCCCGAGTCCCAGCCGCTCGGCGTAGTGCAGATACTCGGTGAAGCGCGGATTCTCGTTCGTCGCGACGCCCATTTCCTTGCGCTTGGCCACCAGCTGCCGGTGGCACACCATGTCGAGCGCGAACGGATCCGTCGCGAAGTACAGCGAGTGGTTCGCGTACACGAACTGCGCATTCTTGTCCGGCCCGCCGTCGTACTGCGCCCGCAGTCCCTCGGTCACGTTGAGCACCAGCTTCTCGCGGATGACCGGCGCCGCCAGCACTTCCGTGCAGACATTGAAGAACAGCGGCGCGTGCAGCCGCCCGGTGTTGCACACAGACCCGTACCCGAGGTTCTTCGTCGCCATCGAGATGCCGGCCCCGGTGTTCTTGAACGCGGCGAGGTTGATGATCTTCGTGACCTGCTGTGTCAGCAGCCTGCCGAAGTACGAATACTCCCCGTTGAACACGTGCTGGTTGAGGTAGAACTCGTCGTCTTTGTAGCCCTTGACGCCCTTCCCGACGATCCCCTTGGCGAAGTAGAAGACGTCCTTGTCGAAGTTGTTGATGCTGACGTGAGTACCGTTCGCGTCCTTCCACGTGTTCCCGTTCTCATCCATCGTCTGGAGACCCTCGATGCGGACTCCCTTCGGGAACCTGTCCGGCGTGTAGCCGGCATCCTTCAGCATGTAGTCGAAGCGGTCCCAGACGACGATGTGGTCGGGAGCTGTTCTGTTGTCGATGAGCCACTGGACGACCGCCT
>JAPKZP010000046.1 GCA_026393735.1 Acidobacteriota bacterium | reverse complement strand
TCTACGTCGATCCCGCCGCTCCCTCGATCCTACCGCAGCCGGACCGAACCCGCCCCGCAGATCCGTTCGAGATCGGCCATAAGCCGGTCCGACGGCCGCACGCGCGTCTGGCCCGAAACGTCTACCCGCACGCACATCGGCGGATCGGTCGTGGGCGTGTTCACCATGAAGGCGACCCGGCAGTCCCCCTTGTGGCGCGCCAGGACGTCGGACACCTGCTCGAAGATCCGCTTGTCGTGGGGCGGCGAACTCACGCTGATGATGATCTCCCGCGTGACCTGTTCTCTGACCTTCTCGATGGGCAGCACTTCGGTCGCCAGGAGCCGCGTCGTCTCCTCATCGCGCTCGAAGCGCCCCTTCACCAGTACGACGGCATCGGTCTGCAGCAGGGCCGCCGCCTTGCTGAACGCCTCCGGGAACACGACAACCTCGACCGTGCCGTGCGGATCGTCGAGCATGAAGGCGGCCATCCGATCGCCCTTCTTCGTCTTCAGGTGGCGGATTGACGCGACGATGCCGCCGATCGCGACGTCCTCGCTGATTCTCGACACGGCGCGACTGCCGCTCGGCGCGCCCTCCTCCTCGTCGCCTCCTGCCGGCAGGTCGTGGCCGCCGAGCAGGTCGGCCAGCCTCCGTGCGCCGAACGCTTCGAGGTCCTCCTTGTGACGATCCAGCGGGTGCCCGCTCAGGTACAGGCCAAGCGCTTCCTTTTCGAAGGTCAGTTGCTGGACATCCGTCCACGGGGGAGCCGGCGGCAGGGCGACGTCGCTCGTCTCGGGCTCGCCCGGCTCAGGCCCCGCGAACAGCTGCGTCTGTCCCTTGTCGCGATCCCGCTGGTGGCGGTTGCCGTAGTCGACCGCGCCGTCCAGCGCCGCCAGCAGCCGGGGCCGGAGGGCCGCCGATGTGGCGGGCCCCAGGCGAGCCGCCGACGCGAACGAGTCCATCGCGCCGCCTTTGATGAGGCTCTCCAGCACCCGCTTGTTCACGACGCGGAGGTCGGCCTCCTCGCACAGCCGGTCGAGCGAGTCGATCGTGCCGTGGGCGCGCCGCACCCGGAGGAGGGCCGTGATGGCATTCTCGCCGACGTTCTTGACGGCGCCCAGGCCGAAACGCACGCCCTCGGGAACGACGGTGAACGCCAGGTCGCTCGAATTCAGGTCGGGCGGCAGGATCGGCACGTGCAGTTCGCGGCACTCGTGCAGGTACATCGCCAGCTTGGCGGTGTTCTGCGACTCGATGGTGAGCAGCGCGGCCATGAAGTGCGCGGGGTAGTTGGCCTTCAGGTACGCCGTGTGGTACGCGAGCAGGGCGTAGGTCGTCGAGTGGGACTTGTTGAAACCGTACCCGGCGAACTGCGCGATCAGGTCGAAGACCCTGGCGGCTTTCTTCTCCTGGATCCCCCTGGACGTCGCGCCGGTCAGGAACTTCTCGCGCTGCCCCTGCATCAGGGCGTCACTCTTCTTCCCCATCGCCTTGCGCAGGATGTCGGCCTCGCCCAGGGTGAAGCCCGCCAGGTCGGAGGCGACGCGCATGACCTGCTCCTGGTACGCCATCACGCCGTAGGTGTCTTCGAGGATGGGCTTCAGTTGCGGCAGTTCGTACTTCACCTCGACGCGGCCGTGCTTGCGGTTGATGAAATCCTCGATCATGCCGCCCTTGATCGGCCCCGGCCGGTAGAGGGCGTTCAAGGCGATCAGGTCTTCGAACTTTCGAGGCTTCGCCTGGCGGAGGATCTGCCGCATGCCCGAGCTCTCGAACTGGAACACGCCCAGGGTCTGACCGTCGCAGAACAGGTCGAACGTCTTGACGTCGGTGAGCGGCAGGTCTTCCATCACGAGGCGGGTACCGGTGGTCGCCTCGATTTGCGCCAGCGCGTCGTGGATCAGCGTCAGCGTGCTCAGGCCGAGGAAGTCCATCTTGAGGAGACCGATCCGCTCGATCTCCTTCATGCCCCACTGGGTCGTGATTTCGTCGCGGGCGCCCTTGTAGAGGGGCGCGAACTCGGTGACGGGCCTGGGCGTGATCACGACGCCGGCCGCGTGGACCGAGGCATGGCGCGCCATGCCCTCCAGTCGCCGGGCGATGGCGAGCAGCTCGCTGACGCGGCTGTCGTGCTGCTCCATGTCCCTGAGCGCCGGGTTCTCCTCGAGCGCCTTGTC
>JAPKZP010000586.1 GCA_026393735.1 Acidobacteriota bacterium | reverse complement strand
CGATGCCTGCGGTACGCCCCTACTTACGCAACCTCCGTGCCCCCGGGAACCGCCATGGAACATGTGATTTCCAGGCGGTTTGCGAGAGGCGAACAGGTCGATGCCGAATAACCGGCACACCTGCCTTCCTGGCGAGCCAGACCTCGGTGAGATTCGATTGGGGGACGAATCCGGAGATTGAAAGCCGCGAGGGTCGATTGGGGAGCGCGAAAAGGGGGGGGACACCCGCGCGGGAGCTGACCGCTCACCGACAGCCTGCCCACAGTACTACGGCCGCGCCGGTTTGTGAAGCCGGAAACCGACCGACGCGGAGCGTGTTAGGCCATGTGCAAAAGGGGCCTGGCCCCTTAACCTCCTAGATTCCTGCCAGCAGGGCCGCGCACACCTCCTCGATGAGGCGCGGATCCGGTCTGTTGAGATGCACGTGCAGCGCCCGACGCCCTGCGGCATCCAGCGACATGAAATCACCGCTCGCCTGCGCCAGTTCCAGCACACCGAACGAGAACGGCTCACCCGGGACGGGCACGTCCTCGGTCGCCGTCGCGCTCAGCACGAGGAACACGCCGTTGTCCGCACCACCCTTGTGCAGCTGTCCGGTCGAGTGAAGGTAGCGCGGGCCGTAGCCGACCGTCGTGGCAGCCCGAGATCGGGCCCGCACGTCGGCGCGCAGGCGCGTCAGGGGAGCGAGGAGGCGAACATCGGGCCCGAGGTACGCCAGCACCGCCAGGTAATCGCCCGCGCCGAGCAGCGAGAGGAACGCATCCGGCGGCCGGCCACCGAGCGCCGCCTTCGCCGCGGCAGACACGGCGGCTGGCTGGCCCCCCACCGTCAGGGACCCGTCCGGGCACGGCACGCGGCCCTCCCGTGCGTGCACCTCGAGCAGCCGCTTCGTGGCGTCCTTTGCCTGCTGAACGTTCGGCTCGTCGAACGGATTCACCCCCAGGATGACGCAGGCGACCGCCGTCGCCAGTTCCCATCGCACGAATTCCGCGCCCAGCGCCTCCGGCTCCGGGAGGTCGATCTGGATGAGCGGGGTCTCATTCGCCGCGAGGCGACGGAGCGCGTCGATGGCCTCCGGGTGCTGCTGGCCGGCGTAGGCCAGGTGCACCATGACGCGGTCGCGTCCGTACTCATCGAGCCTGCCGAGAGACTCACCGACGACGGGCACCACACCCTTGCCGGACTTGCCCGTACTCTCCGCGACGAGCTGCTCCACCCAGAGGCCGAACGCGGTGAGCGCCGGCGGCGTCTGCAGAGTCAGCTTGTCGCGGCCGTGCTGGGCGCCGATGGCCATGGCCGCACCGAGCAGCACGGCGGGATTGGTGCCGAGCGGACGCCCGGGCCCGCAGATCCACAGCATCGCGCGTGCCCAGTCGACGCTTGCACCCGCGTCGTGGCCCATCAGCGCCGCAGGGACCAGGCCGAAGAACGACACCGCGGAGTAGCGGCCGCCGATGTCGCTGGGATTGACGAAGATCTCCCGGTACCGGTCTGCCGTGGCGCGCTGGTGAAGCGCCGTGCCCTCGTCGGTAATCGCCACGAAATGATCGGCCCATCGCCCCACGCGGGCGTCTTCGAGCCGGGCGCGGAAGTGCGCGGCCATCGAATTCGGCTCGATCGTGCCGCCGGACTTGCTCGCGAGGATGAAGATCGTGCGCGTCAAATCGATCGCGGCATCGACCGCCAGCACCGACGCGGGGTCTGTCGAATCGAGCATGTGGAAGGCGGGCCAGCCTTCCTTGACGCCCATCACCGAGCGGATCACTTCGGGCGCCAGGCTCGATCCGCCCATGCCGAGCAGGACCACGTCACGGACCCCGCTCTGACGGACTTCGTCCGCGAAGCGCGTGATACGGGGCAGGAACGGGACGATCCACTCCGGCGACGTCATCCACCCGAGGCGGTTCGCAATCTTCGCCTGTACTCCGGCGTCGCCGGACCACAAGGCCGGCGTCCGCGCATAGAGCGCATCGACGAAGCCGTCCTGACCGAAGGCGTCGAGGCGTGCGTGAATCGGCGCCATCAGCGGGCCTGACCAGAGCGCGAACCGGCCATCGAGCCGGTCGGCAAACTGCAGGACGCGCGGCGTGGGAGTCTCGGGAGTGCAGGTCGACATACCTATAGGATAATGGTGGTCGGTCCTTACGCACACCGGGATTCAGCACATGCGACGTGTGACAACTGGACGTGCAGGCAGGGGAGTGTCGCTCGCGCTCGCCGCGCTCGCCGCGTTTGGCGTGCCGGCATGCGCGCAAAGCGGCTCGGCGCCTGCCCCGGCAGCGGAACGCGCCGACGCTCAGCCGGCGCCGCCGGCCGCAGCAACCGTGCGAATCGTGGTGCTTGGCGACAGCCTGACCGCCGGGTACGGCCTGCCGATCGACGACTCGTACCCGGCCGTGCTCGCCAGGCGTCTTACAGCCGCGGGGATTGCGGCCGAGGTCGTGAATGCGGGCGTGTCGGGGGACACGACCGCGGGAGGGCTCCGGCGCGTGGACTGGGCGCTGGACGGTCGCGTGGATGTCCTGATTGTCGCGCTCGGCGGCAACGATGCTCTGCGCGGCCTGCCGGTCGAGGAGCTCAAGCAGAACCTCTCGGCCATCGTCGAGCGAGCCCAGGCGCGCCGCGTGGCCGTGATCCTGGCGGGGATGGAGGCGCCGCCGAACCTCGGCCGCGCGTACACGATGGCGTTCCGTCAGGCGTACCGCGATGTGGCGGCCGCGCACCATGTCGCGTTCCTGCCGTTTCTGCTCGAGGGCGTCGCGGGTGTGCCGTCGCTCAACCAGGGAGACGGGATTCATCCGAATGCGGTCGGGGCCCGGCGCGTGGCCGAGAATCTGTGGCCGTACGTCGAGTCCGCGGCCCGGTCGGCGGTCAAGCATGATTGAACTGCGCCAGGTCTCGAAGACGGTCCAGAGCGGCGGCGAGCCGCTGACAATCCTGCATCCGCTCGATCTCGCCGTGTCGCGGGCGGAGTGCCTGGCCATCACGGGGCCGTCGGGCAGCGGAAAGTCCACGCTGCTGGGCCTCATCGCCGGCCTGGACGAACCCTCCAGCGGGCACATCCTCGTGGACGGCCGCGACATCACAGGACTTGGCGAGGACGATCTCGCCAGGCTCCGCAGCTCGACGATCGGGTT
>JAPKZP010000667.1 GCA_026393735.1 Acidobacteriota bacterium | reverse complement strand
GGTGCAGGATGTGCGCGAACTCGTGGGAAAAGACCATACGCAGCCAGTCGTCGTGGTTGCCCAGGTACGACGAAGGCGCGGGGAGCGCTGCATCGATCTCGATCGTGTTGTAGGGAATCGGCGTCGACCAGCCGTTCGCGAGGTCCGTCTGATCGACGAGCACGACGTGGGTGCGGCCCGGCGGCCTGACGCCGAGGCGGCGCAGCAGGTCGGCCCGGACCTCTTCAGCGACGCGGGCCAGGCGGCGGGCCGACGCGGTCTCGCCCTGGTGGTAGTAGATCAGGAAGTGCTGTGTGCGCCAGACGCGGAAACGGAAACGGGGATCGTATCGCGGCGCTGCCGTCGCCACGGCCGCGAGGCTGGCCCAGACGAGCGCTGCCACGACGGCCGCCCGGATACGCCGCCGGATCACGACGCTCCGCGGATGCCGGCCGTGACACGCGTCATTCGCCAACCTCGCGCTGGAGGTCGGCAAGCAGTGTCAAAGCCTCGAGGGGCGTCAGGCGGTTCACGTCCACGTCTCTGAGGCGCCTCGCCAGGGCCTCCAGCGGTGACGGGGCCTCGAACAGGCCCAGTTGCTGGCGGGCGTCCGCGCCCGACCGCGCAACCGTCGGTCTGCCTCCGCGTGCGAGGGCATCCTGTTCGAGGGCATCGAGGATCGCACGCGCGCGCGCAATGACGTCGGCGGGAATGCCGGCGAGGCGGGCGACCTGGATGCCGTAGCTGCGGTCCGAGCGGCCCGGCACCACCTTGCGCAGGAAGACGATGTCGTCGCGCCACTCGCGGGCCGTCACGTGCGCGTTGACGACGCCGGGGAGCGTGTCGGCCAGTTCGGTGAGTTCGTGGTAATGCGTGGCGAACAACGTCTTGGGACGGGCCCGCTGGTTCGTGGCCAGGTGTTCGGCGACAGCCCACGCGATGCTCAGGCCGTCGAACGTGGAGGTGCCGCGGCCGATCTCGTCGAGGATCACGAGGCTGCGAGAGGTTGCCGTATGCAGGATGTTGGCCGTTTCCTGCATCTCGACCATGAAGGTCGACTGTCCGCGCGCGATGTTGTCCGAGGCGCCCACCCGCGCGTAGATGCGATCGACGACGCCAAGACTGGCTTCCCGCGCCGGCACGAATGACCCCGCCTGCGCCATGAGGCTGATGAGCGCGACCTGCCGCAGGTACGTGGACTTGCCGCCCATGTTCGGGCCGGTGAGAATCACCAGTTGCCGCGCGGTCCCGTCGAGTTGCGTGTCGTTCGGGACGAACGGATCGGGGCTGTAGCGTTCGACGACCGGATGGCGGCCGTCCACAATGGACAGGTCGTCACCGTCGTGGACGTGAGGCTTCACGTAGTTGTGATGGGCGGACACGTCGGCGAGCGCCGCCAGTACGTCGAGCGTGGCCGCCGCACGCGCGGTGTCCTGGACGCGTCCGGCTTCCGTCGCGACCCTGGCGCGCAGGGCGTCGAACAACTCGACTTCGCGCTCGAGGATGCGTTCGTCGGCGCCGAGCACCTTCTCTTCGTATTCCTTGAGGGCGGGCGTGATGAAGCGCTCGCCGCCCGCGATCGTCTGCTTGCGATGGTAGTCAGGCGGCACCGCGTGCAGGTTCGACTTGGACACTTCGATGTAGTAGCCGAACACACGGTTGTAGCGGACCTTCAGTGAGCTGATCCCGGTGCGGGCACGCTCCTGCTCCTCCAGTTGCGCGATGACCTGTTTGCCCGATCGCGAGATCTGGCGCAGGTCGTCAATCTCGGGATCGCGGCCGTCCCGGACGAAGCCGCCCTCGCGCGCCAGTGCCGGGGGCTCGTCGATGAGCGTGCGATCGATCTCGTCCCGGACCTCCGCCACGTCGTCGAGCTGGGCCAGCAGGCTCGAGACATGCGGAGCCTGGAACGACTCCAGGACGAGTCGCAGGCGGGGCACCAGCGCGAGCGAACTGCGCAGGGCCACGAGGTCGCGGGGGCCCGCCGTGCCGAGCGCCGTGCGGGCCACCAGGCGCTCGAGATCGTGCATGTTCTTGAGCGCGTCCCGGAACTTGCCGCGTTCCGTCGTCCGGAACGCAAACTCCTCCACGGCGTCGACACGGTCGCGAATCCGTTCGAGCGAAATCAGCGGCCGCAGCAGCCACGAGCGGAGCAGGCGCGCGCCCATCGGGGTTGCGGTCCGATCCAACTCCTGGAGCAGCGAGCCGGCACGGCCGCCATCGAGGGATTCGACGATCTCGAGGTGCTTCAGCGTCTGGGGATCCACGACGAGACGATCGGCGTGTTCCTTGAACGTCACGCTGCGGACGTGCGTCAGTTCGGCTTTCTGCGTGTCCTGAAGGTAGTGCACGAGCGCCCCAGCCGCGCGAATGGCTGCCGTATGACCTTCCAGGCCGAACCCGCCGAGCGACTGGGTGTGGAATTGCGCGAGCAGGGTACGCCGGGCGCTGTCGAGTTCGAAGGTCCATCCGTCGACACGCGTGACGGACGCGATCCCGCGGACCGCCGGCGGCACGATGCCGTCCACGTCCACTTCTGCGGGCACGATGATTTCGCGCGGCCGCAGGACAGCCATTTCGTCCCGGAGCGCGGGCAGGCCGTCGCGGCCGGGGTACTCCGCAGCAAGGAACTCGCCGGTCGACAGGTCGAGAAGGGCCGCGCCAATGACCGGAGGATCTCCCGGCACAGCCGGCCCGGCGGCCCCGTCGCGCGTTACGCCAGACGCCGTGTCCGGCCATCCGACCGGGGCCAGTGCCAGCAGGAATGCGGGTTCACGTGCCTCGAGATACCCTCCCTCGGTGAAGGTCCCGGGCGACACCACGCGAACCACTTCGCGGCGGACCAGGCCCTTGGCCTTACGCGGGTCCTCGACCTGCTCGCAGATCGCCACGCGGAAGCCCTTCTTGACGAGGCGGGCCAGATAGGTCTCGGCGGCGTGGTAGGGCACGCCGCACATCGGGATGTTGCCGCCATCCGCGTCCTTCGATCGGGAGGTCAGCGTGAGGTCGAGGGCGCGCGCGGCCGCCAGCGCATCCTCGTAGAACATCTCGTAGAAGTCGCCCATCCGGAAGAACACGATCGCGTCGCGGTACTGCCGTTTTGCGTCGAAATACTGACGCATGGCGGGCGTCGCCGCCGCGACGGCCTTTGGCGAGGCGGATCGATCCGAAGTGGACACGACTCGGAATATAGCATCACCGTGCAGGTCTGGGGCACAATCTCACCATGCTGGTCCTGGCGCTCGATACCACGACGCGGGCGGGAAGCGTGGCCCTGGTGCGTGCGGGACACACCCTCGAGGTGGTCTCGGGCGACCCTGCCAGGCCGCACGCCGAACGGCTGCCCGGAGACGTCACCTCCATTTTGGCACGCCATGGGCTTGGCATTGGCGACGTCGAACTGTTCGCCGTCGCCGCAGGGCCAGGCTCGTTCACGGGCCTGCGGATAGGGATTGCCACCATGCAGGGGCTTGCCTTCGCCACCGGCCGGCCCGTCGTGGGAGTGTCGGCACTGGAAGCCTTGGCGCACTCGGCCTGTCAGGGCCGGCCGGCGGATGTCGCGGTTCGCATGGGCGTGTGGATGGACGCCCAGCGGGGCGAGGTCTTCTCCGCCCTCTACACGACGGCCGGGACGCCGGCAGGTGACGCCGTGCGGTGCCTTGACGAGGCGGCGGTTGAGACGCCGCAGACCGGGGCGATGCGGTGGCGCTCGGAGTTTGCCAGCGGCATGTTCCCCCTTCTGGGCGACGGCGCCGTCCGTTACCAGGAAACCCTGCGGACGGTCCTCGGCGACATGGTTTCGATTCTCGAACCCGGGCCGATTGCGCCCTCGGTGGCGGCGCTCGCCGAAGCCAGGGGCCTGGCGGGGGACCTCGGCCACCCCCATGCCATCCGCCCCATCTACGTGCGCCGCCCTGACGCCGAGCTCGCCCGGGACCGTCGGGCGCCGGGTGCGCCATGACCGAGTACGCCGTCGAGTGGCTGGCCGGTGCTGACGACCTCGACGGCGTCCTCGCCGTCGATCGGGAGAGCTTCTCGCATCCCTGGACCCGGGCCATGTACGAGGAGGAACTCCGAAGTCCGGCCCGTTCGAAGCTTGCCGTGTTGCGGATGCCGGGAATCCCCGTGGCGGGCTACGTGTCCTTCTGGCTGGTGGTTGACGAGCTCCATATCAACAACGTCGCGGTCCTCCAGGCATGCCGGCAACGTGGGCTGGGCCGGGCACTCGTCGAGTTTGCCCTGCGCGAGGCGGCGGCCAGGGGAGCGGTCACGGCCATCCTCGAAGTCCGGCAGTCCAACGAGGCAGCCAGGGCGCTCTACGAGGACCTTGGGTTCCGGCAAGTGGGTGCGCGCGCCGGCTACTACGCGGATCCCGACGAGAATGCCCTCGTCTTTTCCCGGTCACTCCAGAATCTTGAATAGAATCCGAAGTCTTGAATCGCTGGAGTCCTTGTGGTAGGGTTCGCGTAGGTCATCCTCCGATTCCGGCGTGCCCGGGTTGGGCCGCTGGAGAGGTTGTCTGCACCATGTTCGTTCACCGGCTTACTCACGCGCTTCTCTACAGCCCCGACAGAAGGAGGCGGAAAGCATGACTCTTAGCCCGCAGGATCAGAAATCCATGCTTCTCCAGACCGATGAGGAGTTCCGGCAGCTTGCTGACAAGCACCGGGAATTGGAACACCGCCTTTCGGAACTCGCCCACAAGCCTTATCTCTCAGAGCCCGAACAAGTTGAAGAACTGACGATCAAGAAGCGGAAGCTGCAGTTGAAGGACCGCATGGAAGACATCATGCGTCGGTTTGCGGGGTCGAGCGGGGCCCAGGCGTTGTCGGCATAGACACGGTCTCCACAGGCTGCGGCGCTCCCTCGCCGCAGGAAACATGCATGTGCGCAGCCAGCGCTCCTGACCCGAGCGCTGGCTGCGGTCGTTTTGGGCCGCTCGTCGGCGCTCGACGCGGCGTGGAAGTAGAATGGGCCACGTATGACGATTGACCGGGCCGGGTGGCCCTTCGTCCTCGCGGCCGCGGCTCCTGTGGCGGTCTGCGGGTGGATAGGGCTGCCGTGGCTGGCGGCCGCGTTCGCCCTGGTGGCCGTCTTCATGCTCTATTTCTTCCGTGACCCGGAACGCGTGTCGCCGGATGATCCCCGTGCGGTCGTGTCGCCGGCCGACGGGCGCGTGATGATCGCCGGCCAGGCCGACCCGGCGGCGGCGCCGGAGGGATCGTGGAAGCAGGTCAGCATCTTCCTGTCGCCGGTCGATGTGCATATCAACCGGATTCCGTTCGCGGGGACGGTCACGCGGGTTGAGTACACGCCGGGCCGGTTTTTCGCGGCGTACAAGTGGGAATCCGCGACGCTCAACGAACGCAACGACGTGTGGATTGACCACGCCGGGGAGTCCCTGGTCTGCCGGCAGGTGGTCGGCGTTCTGGCGCGTCGACTCGTCTGCCGCGTGGCCCCCGGCGCTCAGGTCCGCGCGGGTGAGCGGTTCGGGCTGATGAAATTCGGATCGCGCATCGATCTCTTCCTGCCGCTGCACGTCGACGTGCGCGTGGCCGTGGGCGATCGCGTGCGGAGTGGAGAAACGGTCGTGGCGACATGGTAGCGCCTCAGGAACCCGGTCCCGTCGAGAACGGCGCGAATCACCGCTTCGGGGTGCTGAACCCGAAGCGCTGGCACGACCATCCGCGACCGCGCGTGCGGCGCGGGGTGTACCTGTTGCCCAGCCTGTTCACGCTGGGGAACATGTTCTGCGGGTATCTCTGCATCATGTACGCGATCCGGGGCGAACTGGAGGTCGCGGCGCCCTACGTCGGCATTGCCATCGTTCTCGACATGCTCGATGGCCGGATCGCACGCCTGACGGGGACGGCGTCGGCGTTCGGCCTGGAGTTCGATTCCCTGGCCGATGTGATCTCGTTCGGCGTCGCACCGGCGGTGCTGGTGTTCATGTGGGGCCTGCAGCCGCTGGACCGCCTGGGCTGGGCGGGGGCCTTCATGTACATGACGGCGGCGGCCGTCCGCCTGGCGCGATTCAATATCCAGACGGGCAGTGTCGACAAACGATACTTCGTCGGGATGCCGAGTCCCGCGGCCGCGGGCATTCCCGCCGCCACGGTGTACTTCTATCCGAAAGGCTTCGCGGACCCCCATCTGGCACTGATCGCGCTGGCGCTGATGGTGGGCCCCGCCCTCCTGATGGTCAGCACCATCCGGTTCAGCAGTTTCAAGACCATCGACATGCGGCGCCGCCGGTCCTACAAGGTGCTCGTGCTGCTGGCGCTGATCATCGCGATCATCCAGCTGCATCCGCGCATCGTGCTCGTCGCGCTCGCATATACCTATCTGGTCACCGCGTTGGTCGCGGCGGCGTGGCGGATGCTGCGCCGCCGCGCGCCTGCACCCCCTCCCGCTGGATGAGGCTGCGCGTCAGGCGGCGTCTCCGGTGATCGGCAGGCTGACGGTGACCGTCGTCCCGTGTCCGGGTGTGCTGTCGACGTCGATGGTGCCGTGGTGCAGGTCGACATTGCGCTTGGCAATCGTGAGGCCCAGCCCCGTCCCCACCGCCTTGGTCGAGAAGTAGGGCTCGAAGATCCGTTCGATCGCGGCGCGGTCCATGCCCACGCCCGTGTCGCTCACCCGCAGTTGCACCGCGTGACCGTCCGGCGAGCGCCGGGCCGAGACCGTCAGCCGGCCTCCGCCCGGCATGGCGTGCAGGGCGTTTTCGATCATGTTCGTGATGGCGCGGCCGATGAGGCTGCGGTCGATCTCGAGCGCGGGCAGATCCGCGGGCACATCCACCTGCAGCGAGACCCGCGCGGGGAGTCCGGCGCGGTACGGTTCGACGATTTCGGCGACAAGCTCGGCCGGCGACGTCCAGACAGGCCGCGGACTGGGCGACGACGCAAAACTCGAGAACTCCGCCGCGATCTGGCGCAACAGGCGCACCTGGCTCAGGATTGATTCGACGCACTCCTCCAGCACGGGCGACAGCGGCGTGCCGCGATCGGCATGCACGCGGCGCAGATGTTCTGCGGACAACTGGATCGGGGTCAGCGGATTCTTGATCTCGTGCGCGACCTGGCGGGCCATGTCCGCCCACGCCTCGAGCCGGTGCGTACGCTCGAGTTCGTGTTGCTGCCGCTTGAGATCGGCCGCCATCAGGTTAAAGGTCTCGAGCAGGCGGCGCAGTTCATCGGACGAGCTGATGGGCACGCGGGCATCGAGATCGCCGGCGCGCATCTGCTCGGTGGCGCGCTGGAGCCGCTTCACCGGGTCCGCGATCTTCTCGGCCATCCAGTATCCCAGGGCCGAGCCCAGCAGAACGAACGCCAGCACGGCGAGCAGGATGCGCCGGTTCAGGTCCTCGATCTCCAGCTCGATCGCCCGCTGACGCATCGTCAGCGGGACGGTCAGCAGCGTGTTGAGACCCGCGCCGCGGACGGGGGCGGCCGCGACCGTGTAGCGGAACTGGCCCGCCCGTTCCTCGCCCACAAACGATGCGCGCCGATCGAGCACGATGGCCCTGTAGACGTCCGCGGACGTGCGTGCCGGCAACAGGCCCGACGCGAACAGGTCCCGCTCGCTCGTGGCCAGGACGCGGGCCCCGTCGAAGACGTTCACATCCTGCCCGATGACCCGGGAAATCCAGACGAGAATGTCGTCGTTGAGCGGCGCGGCCGTGCCTTCGCCTCGTTCCTGGATGCGCCCGTAGTCCTCGACCACGCGCTGTGCGACCGTGGTCGTACGCAGGGCGGCCTCCTCGGCATCGGCGTGGAGACGGGCCGTGATGTAGGCCTGGGCCACGCCAGCGAGAATGAGGACCGGGATGACGGCGGCCGCGACGAACGCGAGGAAGAGCTTCTTGTAGAAACTCGCACGGAGTTCCCGCAGGAGATCGCGACCGCGTTCGCCGCGCACGCCGGTGGTCATCTTTCCGAGACCGAGCAGCACGACGAGCGCGACGAAGACCACGCCGACCAGCGTCACCAGTTCTGCCAGCGTGATCAGATGGCCGACCGCCGACACCACCGGGTGGCCGAGCACGTAAATGCCGCCGCGATCGTTTGCCAGATAGACGTCGTAGGTGCGCCCGCCTGCAGACTGTCGTGTCCAGAACGGCGCGCGCGTCCGGTACACGTGACTGAAAGTCTCCGCATCGATGGTCCACGGCGCCGATCCGGAGGCGTAGATAGGCCGGAGGCTCCATCCGTAGACCGCGAACTCGACGTCTCGGACGGGCGACGCGGTCTCTATCGACGCCGTCGGGTTGCGGAACAGCTCCACATAGGGGTTCTGCGAGGTAATGAACGGCAGCGAGCCGTAGTCGAGCATCGCGTGAATCACGATGGAACCCACCATCGTGCGTTGGCCTTTCGTCACGGTGCACAGGCCACGCCCAGCGTGCAGCAGGCGCCGCTCCTCCGATCCGAACGGCGACACCTCCTCGAACAGATCCCAATCGCAGCTGGTCTCCCGCCACCGCTGCTGGGTCGATGTGTACTCGGGGAGATTCAACGCAAAGCGGCTGACCAGGCGTCCGTCCTCACCGTACAACTCGATAGCCGACGTGAGCCGGTGAGCCGCGAGATCGGTCTGGGACCAGACGAGGAATGCGGCATCGGTCGAGACGGATCCTGAACTGGGGGGGGCGGCCGCCTGCACGACATCGGTCAGGCCGACGACGCCGTCCACCTGTTCGAGCGAGTGTGCGACGCGGGTCTGCACATCGCTGCGCTGCTCGGTGGCCTGCGGGGCCAGGTGCGTTTCGATATAGAGCTGCTTGGCCCTGACGGCCTGGGAATAGGCCGCAGGGTACATCGACATCGCCGGCAGCGCGAGGGCCAGGAAGAGGGTGACGTACGACAGCGCCTGCGAGGAATGCCGACGCCAACGGGCCAGGCGGGTCAGTGCCGACGCCAGGAGCACGGCCAGCGCCACGGGCGGCGCCAGTTCCCACACCACGATTCCCGAACCGGCCCCGCTGCGCGGGAGCCACATCCAGAGAATCGCCGGGGCGCCCCAGCACGCCACGAGTGTCACGTAGGCCGCGTGTGTGGCCGGGACCCGGAACCACACCACGGCAAAGCGGAGCAGGACGACCGCGGCCCACACGGCCGCGGCATGCCAGCAGACGAGCCCAACCGTCGTGGCAAGCCGGCTGGTCTCCCAGGGAGCCAGTGAGAAGCGGAGCCACTCCACGGCCCCCAGGTCCGTCAGCCGGGGTCCCGCTGCGACGTAGAGCGAGAGCGCGGCACCGGCCGCAAGCCCGGCGCCGACCTGGACCAGCACGTACGCCACGGCGCGGGCTCCTGAGGCCGTTGCCGGTCGCCGGACGCTGCGCAGCGAGGTCCGGAGCCGCGACAGCCCATCGCCGAGCAGCGCCACGAGCGCCAGTGCCGCACCTGCCGAGCACAGGAAGTCGATCGGCGATCTGAGGAGCAGGCGCCAGGCGGGGCCGGCCTGAACGAGCGTGTCGATCGCCGGCAGGAGGTCGCCATAGCCGACGGCCAGCCACGCGAGCACGCGTGCGAGGATCACGACGGCGGCGACACACGCCATCCGGACGAGGGCGCTCGGCAGCTTGCGCGCGGCCCGCCGCCACTCCATGAGGGGAATGGCGATCCAGGCACAGAACAGGGCGCCGACGGCCATGACTGCCGCCGCGGTTCGACGGCGCACGTGCGCGCGGGCAGCTTCCACGTCCTCGCGCCGCACGCGACCCTCGAGGAGCGGCTTCCCGGCCGCGTCGGTCAGCACGAACACCCCGGCATTGCGGTCTTCGCCGGCGCCTTCGTACCTGGCCCGAAGCGCAACCGGCACGAGCGTGGTCTGCCAGATCATCTCGCGCGAGCTGATGCCCTGGTTGGGTCGCGTCACCGGGAGCGGCATCTCGGCGACGACCGAACCGACCCGCCGGGCCACATCTGCGGGCCTGTCCGGGTGTTCCCCCGTGACGGGCTGGACACGCACCAGGCGGGGTCCCGACGGGCCTGGAGCGATCAGCAGCGCTTCCGGACCGGACACGCTTGACCGAGCAAGATCCGACGGGCGGCCC
>JAPKZP010000060.1 GCA_026393735.1 Acidobacteriota bacterium | reverse complement strand
CTACAGGGTGACGATCGATCTCGATCGCGCCGAGCTTCGCCTGAAGAAGTCCTAGACGGACGAACGCCCCGGCGCGGGGAATCCTCGCCGGGGCGTTCGTCTGTCTGTCTCGCTCGCCTGACCTGGCGCGTGCCTGGTCTCTAGAAGTCGTACCCGATCCAGAACTGGAACCTCGGCTTGCGCCAGACCTCGCCGCCGCCGTACGGCGCGAACACCATGTTCTCGTAGGCCTGGTTGAACAGGGTGCGCCATGACCAGTCGAAGTGGATGGGGAAGCCGAGCGCAAAGGTCTCGAGGCCGATCCCGTAGGACGCGCGGCCGTCGACCAGGCGGAACCCCCCGACGGTGACCGGGTCACCGTAGACGGGAGTCGCTTCCCCAGTGACCGGGTCGTAGTTGATCTGGAGGAGCGGCGTGTAGCTCTCGGACTTGTTGGTCCAGAACTTGTAACCCGAGTTGTCCCACCATGCGCCGCCCACGCCGAAGAAGAACACGCCGCGGATTCCCCCCATGACGCCGATCGGCGTGGCCATGGCGTTCACCAGCGGGAAACGGAGTTCGGCGTTGCCGTACACTGCGTTCTGGCCCGAGAACTCGAGGTAGTCGTATCCGCGCAGGTCCGAGTTGCCGCCGAAGTAGGTGAACCCCGGTGTTCGGCCCCAGCTCCGGAACCCCCGTCCGCGCAGCGCCAGCAGGCCGCTCGACCCGAGCTTGAAGTACTTGCGCAGCTCGCCGTCGACGGTCTGCCACTGCAGCATCTTGTCGCCGAAGCCCGGGGCGACCTCGTACCGCAGTTGCGTGGTGGTGCCGCTGAGCGGGCCGAACTCCCTGAACACCGTCGTCTCCGAGACGAACGCCACGCTGAGCGGCAGGTACCAGCCGTTGCGGTAGAGCGTGTTGCCGTAGACGGCCTGCTGGTATTCGTTGGCGAGTTGCTCCAGCGTCGGGTCGTTGTACTGCTCGCGCATGTAGCCGAACCCGCTGGACATCTCGATGCGGCGGTAACGGTTCAGCGGCCAGATCCCGAAGGCCGTGGCGCCGCGGTTCGTGCGGGTCGACGTGGCGAGGTCCCGATCGATGTATGGCGAGTAGATCGGGTCGTAGTACACGCCCCCCGTCGTGCCGTAGTAGAACTCATCCTGCCAGAACCCCTGGAGCGCGTAGTTGAACCGGTGCTCGAGGTTGAGTACCGAGACGCCGAACGTCCGGTACTGCGACATCGACGCGATGTACGCATCAATCCGCCGGTCGCCGAGCACGTCGGCAAAGGAAATTGCCGTGCCGCCGAAGAAGTCGCCGCTGGAGGTCACGCCGACGTTGATCGGCGGGCGGCCGTCGAGGAACATCTTGTCCCAGGAGCCCTTCTTCTTGATGTTGTCCGAAATCAGCGTGTGGCTCAGCGGCGCCTGGAAGTCGATGGCGGGTCCCGGCGCGCCGAAGTCGGCGGCCGTCGCCGCGACCACCGCGTCCTTGCGATCGAGCGTGTGCAGTTCGTACTCGCCCTTGTAGTACGTGATGAACGCGATCCTCGTCGTCTTGCCGTCGCGCAGCACGACGGGCGCGAAGTTGCCGCCGAGCGCGTCGGTCCACTGCTTCAGCTCGCCGGTCTTCAGACTGAGCGTCCACAGGTTGTAGATACCGCCGTTACGCGCCACTTCCGGTTCCAGCGACTTGTTCGGATCGGTGGCCGTCGACGGGAAGATAATCGTGTCCGCGTCGAAGTATCTCGCTGCCGCGTCGTCATGCGTGCCGAAGGTGAGCTGCGTCTTCTTGCCGGTCGCCAGGTCCAGCTTGAACAGCTTCTCGTTCCCGCTGATGCGCGCCATGTAGACAATGGTCTTGCCGTCCGGCGAGTACGACGGCCCGAAGTTCGCCACGTCATCCTTGGTGAGGTTCTCGATGGCCAGCGTGGCGAGATTCACCCTGAAGATGTCGGCGAATGCCCCCTGCATCGCGGAGAACGCGATGTACTGACCGTCCGGCGAGAAGCTCGGTGATTCGGGCTCGTCCACGGTCTTCAGATCGATGCGCTGCTCGATCTTCCGCGACACCACGTTCTGGATCACCAGCATCTTTCCCTTTTCGCGGCGGACGACGTAGGCGATCCGATCGCCGGCCGACGACCAGGACAGCCATGGGACGGAGATCCACCGCTCCCCCGGCGTGACGATGTAGTCGAATCCCATGTCCTGGTCGAAACCGGGTGTGAGATTGCGGATGACCTTGCCGTCCTTCGCCGAGACCAGGATGATGTCCACCTCCCGGTCCTTGTGGTTGGCCGTGACGACCGCCAGCAGGTCGCCCGAGGGCGACGGCTCGGCGGTGATCGCGCCGATGTAGCTCGTCTTCTCGGGTTTCGGCGCGAGGTTGCGGCCGTAGTCCGCCGGCGTCTCCTTGTCGCGGAACGGTTTGAACCGCGCCTTCAGGTAGCGATCGAACTGCTGGTCGAACTCCTCGGACGACAGCTGGAACGCTTCCTGGTACGCGCCTTCGCCACCGCCCACGATGCTCTTGCGCATCGAGAACAGGAACTGCCGCAACCCTTCCTTGCCCCACTTCGACTCGATGAACTCGAACGTGGCGTGTCCAAGGTTGTAGACGAGCCGCGGGTTGTTGGTATTCCCGTAACCCTGCATCTCGCTCATCTTCGGAATGATGTCGGCGATGGCGGCGTCACGAACCGTCATGAGGTCGATCGGACGCCAGATCCCGGTCATGTAGTCTGAGAGCCCCTCCGCGACCCAGAGCGGCGTCGTCTCCCGGATGAGCGATTGCGGGATGATGTCGAACTCGAAGATGTGCGTGAGCTCGTGGACGATCAGCCGGTAGAGGAGGTCCGGCGGGCTGTCGAGGGGCAGCAGCATCCGGTCGCGGTACGGCTCGGCGAACGCGCCGACGCCTTCTTCAGCCGCACCGGGGATGACGTTCTGCTGCTCGAACTCGCTATGCGTCTTGAAGATGATGAGAGGAACCTTGAACGCCAGGTCGTGCTTCAGGTCCGCGCTGATCTGCTGGTACGCGCTTTCGGCATAGCCGGCCACGCGCTCGAGGTGCTTCTCGATGTCCGAGTAGTAGTAGATCTCGAAGTGCTCGGTCTTGTAGATGTGCCAGTCGAACCGGTCGTAACGCACCAGGTTCTTGCCGTAGTACGGCACATAGGGGGTCTGGGCAGAAGCCTCGCCGGCGGCGGACAGCACCGCAACACCCACGACCACAGCCAGCCAGATCGCCACGACGGCGCGCGTCGAGCGCTTGCGCATACCATTACCTCGCGAGAGAGGACAGGGAAACACTGACATCACGGATCCATGTTAGCGTCTGTGCGACGGACGCCGCAATGCCGGAGATCCCCGGGGGGTGGCCGGCGATCACCTATACTGGGGGGAATAACCCGGCGCGCCAGCGGGTTCTAGTACCTGGCGCGGCATTTTAGACCGTGCTCCGCCAACGACCGTCGTCCACATCCGGGGCGGCTTCGGCCGCATTCGAGACCGAGGCGCTGGCCCTCCTCGATCGGCTCTACGCGGCAGCGCTCCGCCTGACCCGCAACGAGGCCGACGCGGAGGACCTGGTGCAGGACACCTACCTCCGGGCGTTCAGGTCGGCGGACCAGTTTCAGCCGGGCACGAACCTGCGGGGATGGCTGTTTACGATCCTGCACAACACGTTCCTGAATCAGCGGCGGGATCGAAGCCGGGACCTGGTCGACGCCGACAGTGACGCCGTCGAGCAGGCCGCCGAGCCGGCCGATCGGGCGGCGACACCCGAGGATGTGCTGATTCGGAACACGATGGACGCCGACCTTCGGGCCGCGCTCGACGATCTGCCCGACGCGTTCCGCACAGCCGTGTGGCTGCGGGACGTGGAGCAGTTCTCCTACGACGAGATTGCGCGTATCGTGCAGGTGCCGCTGGGGACGGTGATGTCGCGCATTTCCCGCGGCCGGCGACAGTTGCACGACCTCCTGGTGGCACGGTCCGAGCGGTTTGCCCGCCGATCCGGCGGCGCCGGGGGCGAAACGCCGGGCAGCGGCGTCTAACGGGACAGAGAGAACGCGATGGCGCGATGTTCAGATATCGATCCGTTGACTACGCCGTTTGTGGACGGTGAGTCGTCTCCGTCGGAACGCATGCGCGTCGCCGGCCACATCGAAGACTGCCCGGAGTGCCACCGCCACGTGGCGGCCGAACAGACGGCGCGGGCGGTCGTGCGCGCGCGTGCCGAACACCTCGTGCAACCCGCGCCGGCGGGTCTGCGCAGCCGATGCACCGCGACATCGCGCCATCGGGTCCCACGGCCAGCCCGGGCCCGATCGTTTCCGCTCCTCAGCCGCGCCGGGTGGCCCATCGCCCTGGCGGCGACCATGCTGCTGGCCGTGTTCGGGACCGTCGCGTACGGCGTGCTGGTCCACCCGGCCGAGGCTCTGGCCGCCCAGTTGACGCTCGATCATCTCAAGTGCTTCGCGCTGTTCGGCACGACGACCGGACAGACGCCCGCGGAGGTTCAGCGGGCGCTGAAGGATCGCTTCGGCTTCGACGTGAGCCTGCCCGAAGAGAGACAGGCTGGCGGCCTGACGCTCGTCGGAGGTCGGCGGTGCCTCTCGTTGGACGGCGCGGTGGCTCACGTCTTGTACCGCCGCGGGTCCCTGCCGGTGTCGCTCTTTGTGCTTCCTCCGGGAGCGAAGCTGAGTCACACTGAACTCGAGTGGCTCGGCCACACCAGTGTGGCGTTCACGCGGGCCGGGCGGACATGGGTGGTCGTGGCGCGGGCGTCGCACGTCGACCTGGAGCGTCTGGCATCCGTGTTCGATCCACGCGCGCAGGAGTGACGGGTGTCACGGGACCGCGCGACGGCAGGGAAGGACACAGTTCGATGAACACCAGATGGGTGGTCGCAGCGGCTGCCGCGGTCGGCCTTGCCGTCGTCGCGATCGCGGGTCTCGGCATCCGGTCGTCAGAGTCCGTGGCCGGGGAGGCCGCCGGATCCTGCGACCCGGCAGCGAAGCCTGCGAATTTCAATTTCACGCTGGACGACGTCAACGGGAATCCGGTGAAGCTCTCCTCGTTCAAAGGGAAGGTTCTCGTCATCGATTTCTGGGCGACCTGGTGCGGGCCGTGCAAGATCGAGATTCCCTGGTTCATCGAATTCCAGAAGAAGTACGGGGCCAGGGGTTTCACCGTCGTCGGGATTTCATCGGATGACAAGCCCGAGCAGTTGAGGCCGTTCGTCGCGGAGTTCAAGATGAACTACCCGGTGCTCCAGGGGCTCGGCCGCGACGACGTCCACGACGCGTTCGGCCCGATCTGGGGCTTGCCGACGACCTACATCGTCGGTCGCGATGGCAGGATCTGCAAGAAGCACATGGGGCTGGCGCCCAAGGAACAGTTCGAGAAAGAGATCCTCGGACTCCTGTAGTATGATCCTGTTGTGACGTTGAAGGGATTTACGCACGCACAGTTCGCGTGCGGGTGCCGCCTGAGCTTCCGCGAGGGTGTCGAAGGCAGCCCCGTGACGGTGGTGCTGGACCACAAGTCTCCGGCCTGCCTGGTGTCGGGGCACGTGAGCGGCCTGCCACTCTACGACAACCGAGAGGCCATCCGGATGCCCACCCGCCTGCTCCCGCCGAAGGAAGAAGGATTCGAGGAAGAAGGCTAGGGTCCGACTCGACGCCGACCCCTCCCTATTTATGCGGGCCGCCGGTCTCCCGGCGGCCCGATGTCGTTTCCG
>JAPKZP010000734.1 GCA_026393735.1 Acidobacteriota bacterium | reverse complement strand
CGGCAACGCCCATCTCGCTCAGCCGCAGCAGGAGAAAGGCGTCGGTCGAGTTCCCAAGGCTGAACAGCAGGACGACGCCCAGGTAACCGTAGAACGTTCCCCCGAGCGCGTGACCGCCCGGGGCCGCGTCGATGGCCGGGACCGTCGTCGCTGTCGTGCGGGGCTCGCGGACGACATCCGGCACGCGGACCAGCATCAGGACGGCAATCGCGCCTGGAATGAGCGTCAGCAGGAACAGCGCGCGGTACTGATCCGGAAAGCCCCACAGGAACAGGCTTGCCAGCAGCGGCCCCAGCACGGCGCCGGCGTGGTCCATCGATCGGTGCAGGCCGAAGACGTAGCCGCGCGTCGAGGGGTCGGCCCACGACGCGAGCAGCGCATCGCGCGGCGCGGTGCGGATGCCCTTTCCCACCCGGTACGTCAGGCGCCCCAGCAGCACGTGGGTCCACGACGAGGCGAACGCCACGAGCGGCCGCGCGGCTGACGACAGGCTGTAGCCCGCGATGACGAACGGCTTCCGCGTGTTCCAGCGATCGGAGTACCGGCCGGACCAGATTTTGAGGATGCTGTTCAGGGCCTCCGCAAGGCCTTCGATGATTCCGATCGACACGGCCGTGCCGCCGAGCACGCGTGTCAGGTACAGCGGCATGATCGGATACACGGCCTCGGACGCGGTGTCGGTGAACAGGCTCGTCCAGGACAGCAGCCAGACCGGCCGCGGCAGTTTCGGACGCGATGAGAATCGCCACCCAGCCATGCGTCGCCGCCCTTACGCCTTGAGGTAGACGCCGCGCTTGTCCATCGCCCAGAGGACGACGAACAGCACGACAAGGTTCGCGAGCGCGAACAGGAGCGACGCGTTGATGGGATCAGCCAGCGGCACGAAACAGGTGTCGTAGATCCAGGTGCGCCACGAGATGAGCTTGCCCTCGCTCCCCATCACCTTCTGGTTCATCAGGAACTTCGTGCCCAGCCCGGAGAGAACAAACAGCGCGATTGCGTTGAGGCCGAGGATCTCGAACGGCCGAGCCCATGCCTTCCATCCGCGGAGGTCGATGATCGCGTAGCACATGGCGAGGAACACCGCCGCCGCACCGCCCGTGTACCACACGTACGAACTCGTCCAGAGGTTCTTGCCGATGGGAAACACATAGCTCCAGAGGTAGCCGGCAAGCATCGCCGCGACGCCGGCGGCCAGCAACCCGTATCCCTTGCGTGCCCCGGACGCCGACGATCCCAGCCAGAGGCCCGCTATGCCACCCAGCAGCGTCGTCGCAATGGCAGGGAACGTGCTCAGGAACCCTTCCGGGTCCCACACCTTCGACTGCACCCACAGGTGCTTTCCGAAGATCGCGCGATCGACATAGGCGCCGAGGTTGCCGCTCGGGCTCCAGGTGCCGGCCACGCTGCCCGGCACCGGCACGAATGCCATGACGAGCCAGTAGCCGACGGTCAGCCCGATCGCGGCATACAGCAGCCTCATCCCGTGAGCCCGCCTGCAAGCGTCGGGACTCCCGCTCGCGGGCGCCACCCACCGGAACAGGAACGCCGACGCGAGGTAGCACACCGCAATGCGCTGCAGAACGCCGGGAATGCGGACAATCGTGAAATCCCAGCGCGGATACAGGGCCATGATCATGCCCAGGCCGAAGATCACGATCGACCGCGTCACGATCTTCACCGGGTCGCCCATTGTGCCCCGCGACAGAGTCAACGACACGCCGGCGATGAAGAGGAAGAACGGGAAGATCAAGTCGGTCGGCGTGCAGCCGAACCACTCGGCGTGAAGGAGCGGCGGGTACACGTGGCTCCAGTCGCCCGGGTTGTTCACGATCACCATCCCGGCCATCGTCAAGCCCCTGAACACGTCGAGCGACAGCAGGCGCGCGGGCTTCGTCACGGACTCCTCCGGTGCAGGCGTCATGATGCCGCTTTCCCGGGAGATTGGAAAGGGGCGGTTGCATTCGCGGGACCATGGCGCTACAACTGAGCCATGGCGACATTGGCCGACGCACTGGCGCGCCACACGCGGCAGGCCGATCCAGCCCTGGTGGAACGGTACGACGGCACCTGGGTGCGCTGCTTCGCGTGCGGCCACGCATGCCCGATTCCCGACGGCGCCACGGGCGTGTGCAAGGTCCGCTTCAACCGCGGCGGCACGTTGATGGTGCCGCGCGGGTACGTCGCCGGCGCCCAGTGCGACCCCATCGAGAAGAAGCCGTTCTTCCACGCCGAGCCGGGATCGCTGGCCTTCAGCTTCGGCATGCTGGGCTGCGACCTCCACTGCGCCTACTGCCAGAACTGGGTCACGTCGCAGGCACTGCGCGATCCCGCGTCGGGCACGGGCATCTCCGAGGTGACGGCGGCCGACCTCGTGCGAGAGGCCAGGCTGGCTGGTGCGCGCGCTGTCGTCAGCACCTACAACGAACCCCTCATTACGTCCGAGTGGGCCGTGGAGGTGTTCCGCGAAGCCAGGGCCGCCGGCCTGCGGACGGGGTATGTGTCCAACGGCCACGCGACGCCGCGGGTGCTCGAGTATCTCGCGCCCTGGCTGGATCTCTTCAAGATCGATCTGAAGGGGTTCGATGACGCCCAGTATCGCAAGCTGGGTGGGCGACTCGAGCCGGTGCTCGACACGATCCGGCGCGTCCACGCGATGGGCATCTGGATGGAAATCGTCACGCTCCTCGTGCCGGGGCTGAACGACGCGCCGCACGAACTCGAACGCCTGACGGCGTTCATCGCCGGCGTGTCGCCGGACATCCCGTGGCACGTCACGGCATTCCATGCGGACTACAGGATGCAGGACCGGCGTGGCACCGCGCCGCACATGCTGCTGGCGGCGGCCGCGATCGGTCGCGCGGCGGGGCTGCGCTTCGTCTATGCCGGCAATGCGGCAGGGCGCGTTGGCGGTCTCGAAAACACGACCTGCCCCACCTGCCAGGCCCTGCTCGTCGAGCGCGTTGCGTATCGCATCGGCCCCTGTCGCGTGACGCCGGACGGCCGTTGTCCCTCGTGCCGCACCGTCATCCCCGGGCGCTGGACGGCGCAGAGCGGGCCGCGCCCGTCTTCGCTGGCAGGCTCCTGATGCCCGTCGTCGATCTTCTCGGCAGACTACTTCGCGCGCTGCGCGCGAATCCCCACCTCGAGATGCACAAGCGCGGCGGGTAGTCCGACGACCGCGATTCGGGATCGT
>JAPKZP010000331.1 GCA_026393735.1 Acidobacteriota bacterium | reverse complement strand
GGGCAGCGGCCGCAGGCACTTGGCGAGGCACGTGAGGCCGGACGCCCAGATCGTCAGCTCGTTCGTCTTGGTGCGGAACACCCGGCCGCGCACGCCGACGAAGTCGCCGAAGTCGAGCAGCTTGAAGACGGAGAAGTCCAGCTCCGGCAGCGCGTCCTGGCGGATGTACGCCTGGATGCGCGACCGGCCGTCGCTCAGCACGAGGAAGTTCGCTTTGCCGAAGCTGCGCACGGCCAGGATGCGCCCGGCGGTCGTCGTCTCCGGGCGCAGCCCGTCGAGCTCCACGCCGGTCCGCCCGCCGTGCGCCGCGACGAGCGCGTCGATCGTGTCCGTGCGCACGAAGGTGCGCGGATACACGTCGACACCGAGGGCGCCGAGGGCCGCGAGGTTGGCGAGGCGCTGCTGGTAGAGTTCGTTGTCTTCAGCCATGTGTCCGTCTATCCGTCTGCCGCGGCTGGCGCGGCGGCCTGTTACGACTCGCGGGCGGGTCCCGGCTCTGCCGGGCCGGGCGCCAGGGCATGATGCACAGCGTCCAGCACCCCGTTCACGAACCGCACGGCGTCCTGCTCGCTGAAGGTCCGGGCCAGTTCGATGGCCTCGTCGATCACCACGGAGTGCGGCGTCTCCCGCACGTGCACCAGCTCGAACGCGGCCATGCGCAGGATCAGCCGATCCACGACCGCCATGCGCTCGAGACGCCAGTGCTGTGCGTGCTGCTCGATGAGCGCGTCGAGCGCGGCGACGTGATCGACGGTGCCGCGCACCAGATCCTCGGCGAAGCGCCGCGCCGGGTCGGGAAGCGCGTCGGCCTCCTGCTCGATCTCCCAGTGGCGCGCCACCGCCTCGTCGGGCGAGACCTTGCCGACCTCCCATTGATAGAGGATCTGCAGCGCGGCCTCGCGGGCCTGGTGCCGGTGGCCGGTCTTCACCATGTCATGCCTTCACGCCCGATCGCAGGGCCCGGCCAAGCGTCGCCATTTCGACCGCCGCCATCGCGGCTTCCCATCCCTTGTTGGCGCTGCCGGGCACGGCCCGCTCCAGCGCCTGCTCCGCCGAATGCGTCGTCAGCACGCCGAAGGTCATGGGCACGCCGGTCGACGCCGACGCCGACATGATGCCGTGCGCAACGGCCTCGGAGATGTACTCGAAGTGCGGCGTCTCGCCGCGGATGAGGCAGCCCAGGCACACCACCGCGTCGTAGCGTCCCGTCGCCGCGGCCTCGCGCGCCGCCTGCGGCACTTCGTACGCGCCCGGAACGGAAATCGTGTCGATGGCCTCCGGCGTCGCGCCGGCGGAGGCGAGGGCATCGAGCGCGCCCGCCGTGAGCCGCCCGGTCACGAAGTCGTTGAAGCGCGACACCACCAGCGCGATGCGCAGTCCCCGTGCGTCGGCCGTCCCCTGGATGTTCATCTCGTCATGTGTCCGGCGGGCCTAGCGCCCCTTGAACTCGGCCTTGCGTTTCTCCAGGAACGCGCGCGTGCCCTCGCGCACGTCGTCGGTGGCGAACACCAGGCCGAACAGCGACGCCTCGACGAAGGCGCCCTCGGCGAAGCTCGTCTCGAGGCCGTGGTTGACGGCTTCGATCGCATAGCGCATGGCGATGGGCGCGCTCGCCGCAAATCCGCGGGCCATCGCCCGCGCCTCGCTCATCAGATCGGCGGGCGGCACGACCCGGTTCGCCAACCCGATGCGGTGAGCTTCGGCCGCGTCAATCGTCCCGCCGCCGAGAATGAGCTCCATCGCCCGCCCCTGGCCGACGAGCCTGG
>JAPKZP010000553.1 GCA_026393735.1 Acidobacteriota bacterium | reverse complement strand
GCTCGAGGCGGCCTTCCGGCAGCTCGAACAGCGGCGATCGCAGCTGACGTTCATGGAGCGGACGGTGGCCGGGTTCGAGACCAAGCTGGACGCGCTGACGGAACTCTCGGAGGAAGTGGATCGCCGGATCGCCACCGTGAGCGGCCGCGCGGCGATCGTGGATGCCGTCAGGAAGGAAGTGGACGCCGTCCACGAGGTGGCGTCGACGAGCCGCGCCGACCTCCAGCGCGTGACCGACCAGCGCGCGGAGGTCGCCGTCATCCGCGATCAGATCAACCGGATCCTGGCCACCGCCGCCAGCACCCGCGACCAGCTCGCCGACATCGAGGCGCGCCGGCGCGACGTGGAGGAAATCTACGGCAAGGCCAACTACGTGGTCAACCTGCTCGAGGACGTGCAGCTGAATCTCGAACTGGTCAACGAGCAGAAGGCCGTCGTCGACCACGTCGCCAAGGACCTGGCCCAGCTGAACTCGCTCGTCACCACGAGCCAGCGCACGCTGAGCGCCCTCCAGGCCGAGCGCGAACTGGCCGAGCGGATCGAGAAGAGCATCAAGTCGCTTCGCAAACGCACGGGCACCAGCGCAGAGGAGGGCGGAAAGCGGTCGGCGTAGCCGCCCGGCGCACGCTCGCCTAGTACTTGACGCGAACGGCCTTCCATGGGATTTCTCCCATCGGGCCCGAGAGGACACCCTCGAGGTTGTCGGCGTCCTTCAGCTTGCCCGCGAACGAGATCTGCATCGATCCGCCGCCGCCGTCGAACGTGATGCCGAACGTGAGATTGCCGTCCACATACTGGCCTTCAAGGGCCGTGTCGCCCATCTGGCTCGACATCGTGCCCGTGACGTTCGTGCCGTCGACGGCGAACACCACCGCGATCGTCATCGGGCCCTGGGGACCGTCGAGCGACATGCTCCACTTGCCGGCCACCGATGCGGGAGTCTCATCCTTCTTGGGTTCCTGCTTCTCCTGCGCGAGAGCGGCCTGAGCCGACAGCCCGAGAACCAGCGCGACCACAACCAGCACTACGACCTTCCTCATACCGTGCCTATCCTTTCGTCCAGACGCGCCGCGCCGGGGCGAACCGTTCGACCCCGCGCGAAAGACAAACGGCGCAGCTTAACACGGAAGGGAACTCCTGCGGCGTCTGACAGCCCGGCACCGCTTCGGCGCCGCTGGTCCCTCAGGAATGAAGCGCGCGGGAACCAGACTCGCGGAGATGCCGTCTATCAGAAGGTGTACCTACCGGTAGGTACTGTTGACCTACCGGTAGGTAAGTTACTAGAATCGATAAGATGGATACGCCGGTCACCAACGCGTCAGACGTCCCAGCCGCCCCGGAACAGGACGAGCATGTCAGGACCCGGCTGCTCAACGCCGCCGTCCACGTGTTCGACCGGAAGGGCTACGCCAGCGCCGCAGTCCGGGAAATCGCCGAACTGGCGGGCGTCACCAAGCCGGCCCTCTACTATCACTTCGGCAGCAAGGAGGGTGTGCTGATGGCCATCCTCACGCAGGCCCGGCTGCAGTTCACGCAGGCGCTCGAGCAGGCTGTCGTGCGGACGGGCTCGGCTCGAGATCGCATCACGGCGCTCTGCGAGGACGTGTACGGCCTGTTCGAGCAGAACGTACCCGTGGCGCGTGTTGCCCACGCCGTGCTGTTCGGACCGCCGGAGATGGCGCCGCCTTTCGATCTCACCGCGTTCGAACTGCTGTTCAGGCAGGCCATCGAGCGGATCGCGGCGGACGGGCAGGCGACGGGCGAGTTCAGGCCCGGCTCGACCACCGACATCGCCCTGGCGGTGATGGGCATCATCGAAGGCTGCAACGAACGGCAACTGCACCAGGCCTTCGACCCCGTCGGGGTTGCAGGCGTCCGCCGGCTGCTCGACTTGCTATTCGACGGCGTCACGAGCGCGCAGCGCGCATAGGGAGAACAGACGCAATGACACGCATGGGTCGCATTCTTTCATTCCTCATCATCGTGGCCGCCGTGGCGGCTGCCGCTGCATGTTCCGGCCAGAGTTCCGGACAGCCGGGCGCCCCGGCCGCTGGCGCAGCCCCCGCCGCCAGCAAGCCGCCGGTCGCCGTCACGACGGCGCCCGTCGCGTTCGGCGCGTTCCAGAACAGCATCGAGGTGGTCGGCACGCTCGCGCCGAAGTTCTCGGCCGAGGTCAAGTCCGAAGTCACGGCGACGGTCACCGACGTGTTCGTGACCGAATGGGTGCCCGTCCGCAAGGGCGATCGCCTGGCGCGGTTTGACACGAGCGAAATGGAGGCCACGATCGCCGCCCTGCGGGCCGGCGAGGCCCAGGCGCGCGTCGGCGAGTCGCGCGCGAAGCGCGAGTACGAGCGCGCGCAGCAGCTGAAGGAATTCGGGCTGATCACGCCGCAGGCCTTCGACGATGCGAAGTCGGCCGTGGAAGCGGCCGAGGCGTCCACGTCCGCGGCGCAGGCCCAGATCAAGACCGCCCAGGCGCGCCTCGCGAAGTCGATGCTGTTCGCGCCGATGGACGGCATCGTGGCGTTCCGCGGCGTAAACGTCGGCGACCGCGTCGAGAACATGGGCGGCAACACGCCGCTCTTCCGCATCGTCGACAACCGGCTCCTCGACCTGACGGTGTCCGTCCCGTCGACCCGCCTCGCGGACGTGAAGGTGGGCCAGGCGATCGAGTTCGCCGCCGATGCGCTCCCCGGCCGCACGTTCACCGGCAAGGTGATGTTCATCAACCCGGAGATCGACGAAGCGAGCCGGTCCGCCAGGGTGGTGGCGGAAGTGGTCAACCGCGACAGCGCGCTCAAGGGCGGCATGTTCGCGAAGGGCCGCATCGTCGTGACGAACCGCGATGGCGTGCTGCAGGTGCCGCGCGAGGCGCTGCTGAACTGGAGCCTCGAGCAGAAGACGGCGGACGTCTTCGTGGTCAAGGGTGACGTGGCCGAGAAGCGGCCGGTGAAGACCGGCGCGTCGTCCGACGGCATCATCGAGATCCTGTCGGGCGTGCAGGCGGGCGAACAGGTGGTCACCCGCGGCGGCTTCGCCATCCGCGCCGGTGACCGCGTCGCGGCGTCGAAGGGCGAGGGGGCATAGCCATGTTCCTCTCGGACCTGTCGATCAAGCGACCGGTTGTCGCCACCGTGATGATCCTCGCGCTGGTGACGGTCGGCCTGTTTTCGTTCCGCCGGCTGCCGGTCGACATGATGCCGGACGTCGAAATCCCGGTGCTGTCGATCATCACCGAGTACCCGGGCGCCTCGCCGGAAACCGTCGAGCGCGAGGTGAGCCGGAAGATCGAAGAAGCCGTCAACCCGATCGGCGGCGTGAAGCACGTCAACTCGGTCTCGCGCGAGGGCCTCTCGTCGGTCGTCGTCGAGTTCAACCTCGAGATCAAGGTCAACGACGTGTCCCAGGAAGCGCGCGCCAAGATCAACGCGATCCGCCGCGAGCTGCCCGAGGGCATGAAGGAACCGGTCATCCAGAAGTTCGACTTCAACGCGATGCCGGTCATCTCGCTGGCCGTGCGGTCGCAGACGATGCCGCCGCGCGAGCTGACGAACCTGGCGGACCGCAAGATCAAGCGCCGGCTCGAGAGCATCCCGGGCGTGTCGAAAGCGAAGCTGGTCGGGTCGTCGAAGCGCGAAGTGCTCGTCAACCTCGACCCGGGGCGGATGGCCGCGCTGGGCATGGGCGTGAACGAGGTGGTGGGCGGCCTGGCGTCCGAGAACGTCAACACGCCG
>JAPKZP010000001.1 GCA_026393735.1 Acidobacteriota bacterium | reverse complement strand
CGGTCATCCGCATGACGGCTCTCGAGGACGATGCGCAGGTCTTTGGAAGCGTCCTCTCCGCCCTCAGGCTCGCGAACCGCGCATTGTGCGACGCGGTCCTGCGTGGCGACCGCGCGTCGTTGGCGTCTCGCGCGCCGGCGGCCCGGTCTCGTTCGGCCTCCGCAGCCCCGGTGCGCCGACGCGCCCCCGCGGGGGCGAGGTGAGCGATGAAGGCGTGAGGGCTGTGTGGCCTGGTGGTGAGGGTTCGTCAACCGGGAATCAGTGCCTGATCGTGGTGAATCCCCAGGAGAAGTCTGGAAGGAGCCGTCATGTTAGGATCATCGATGACTGTTAAAGGCACGCAGGGGCGTGTCCCGGGTCTGCGGGCGACGACAGGCCCGCGAGCGTTCGCCGTCCTGGCGGCGGCACTCTGCCTGCTGCTGGCGCCGGCGACGGCTGGCGCCCAGTCCACGGCCATCAACGGTTCGATCGAGGGAACCATCGTGGACGCATCGGCCCTGGTCTTGCCCGGGGTGACCGTCACGGTCACCAACACCGACGACGGGTCGCAGCGCGTGGTCGTGAGCAACGAGCGCGGCGTCTACCGCGCGCCGCTGTTGCCCCTGGGCAGCTACAAGATCGTGGCGGAACTCTCGGGCTTCAAGCGGTTCGAGCGGGTTGGCGTCACGTTGTCGGCCGGCCAGACCGCCGTGGTCAACATCAGCCTGACCGTGGGTGAGATGACGGAGACGATCTCGGTGACGGCCGAGGCGCCGCTCGTCGACATGGGCAAGATCGACATCGGCCGCAACCTCGGCGAACGCGAGGTGAAGAACCTGCCGCTCGTCTCCCGCAACCCGTACAACTTCGCGTTGCTGCAGACCGGCGTCACGGGGTACGAGAACACCGAGTTCGGCGTGCCGCGATTCAGCGCCAACGGGACGCTGCTGCGGATCAACTACCAGATCGACGGCAACACCAACACGCAGAAGGACCGCGCCGGACTGCGGATGATGCCCATGTCGGAGGTGATGATCAAAGAAGTCAAGGTCATCACCAGCGGCTACGCCCCTGAGTTCGGCCAGACCACCGGCATGGTCTACAACGCCATCACGCCGTCGGGCACGAACACCGTCAAGGGATCCGGCAGCTACCGGTTGCGACGGAAGCCCTTCAGCGCGTTCCCGTTCTTCTTCCAGGGCCCGCAGACGGAGGAACGCCGGCCGGACACGAAGATCAATACGTACACGGCCGAGGTGGGCGGTCCGATCATCAAGGACAAGCTGCACTTCTTCGGGGGCTACGAAAACACGTTCCGAGACCTCTCCCAGCAGCGCATCATCAACATCGACCCGGCCGTCGCGGCGGCGGTCGGTCTGCCGCCGCAGCCGGCATACGTGCCGTTCACGCAGACAGCCGGCTTCATCATCGGCAAGCTCGATTACCAGCTCGGCAAGTCCAACCGCGTGTCGTTCCGGGTCCTCCGGTTCACGAACGATCAGCCCGGCAACGCCGCCGGCAATCTGACCGCCATTGAATCGACCAACGACTATCTCGACACGATGAACTCGATCGCCGCCCAGCTCGTGTCGACCATCGGAAACTCCACCGTGAACGAGTTCCGGACCCAGTACGCGAACCGCCACACGGAGTACCTGCTGAGCAAGTACTCCGGCACGGGGCAGCCGGTGACCATCACCGGTCAGGTGTCGTTCGGACGGCCGTGGGACAGCCCGCAGGACTTCAAGCAGGGCATCCTGCAGTTCATCGACAACCTTACCTGGATGAAGGGCAGCCACGCGTTCAAGACGGGCGCTGATTTCCAGGTCGTCTTCGACGGGCGCGTCGCGACCATTTCCTCGCGTTTCACGTTCCCGACGGTCGCGGCGTACCTCTCGGCGAAGAGCGGCGCGACCCCGTACAGCTACACGACCTTCTCGCAGACCATCGGCAATCCGAACTTCGAGATGACGTCGAAGCTCTTCAGCGCGTTCGTCCAGGACGACTGGAAAATCTCGCCGGACCTGAAGATGCTCTACGGCGTGCGGTACGACCTGTACCTGTACCCCCCGGCCGACGCCTCCGCGCCGTTCGCGTACTCCCAGAAGTTCAACATCGACAAGAACAACTTCGGCCCGCGCGTGGGCGTTGCCTGGAACATCGGCAAGAACAACAAGACCGTGCTTCGCGCGAGCACGGGAATCATGTACGACCAGGCGATGCTCGGCGGGTACAACAGCGCCATCGAGACCAACGGCAACTCGAATCGCGTCTCGATCAGCCTCTCGCCGGCCGCCGCCGGGGCGCCCGCGTTCCCCAACACGCTCAGCAACCTGCCGCCGGGCTACGTGATGCCGGCGCAGAACATCTTCACCATCGATCCGAAGTTCCAGACCGGCTACACGTTCCAGAACAACGTGCAGCTCGAACGCAGCCTCGCCAACAACTTCTCCGTCTCCACGGGCCTGGTCTTCGTCAAGGGGTACCACCTGCCGGTCGTGAACAACATCAACGTGATCAACCCGATCGGCACGCTGGCGGACGGACGGCCCATCTTCTCGGGCCAGATCAACGCGAACACCCGCATGGACCCGCGGTTCAACCAGATCAATTCGGCGGAGTCGATCGGCGAGTCGACCTACAAGGCGGTCACGATCCAGTTCGCTCGCCGATCCGCCACCCTGCAGTTCGACGTGAACTACTCCCTCGGCAAGGGCGTGGACAACGCACCCGCCAGCGGCACGCTGTCGTTTTTAGGGGACGGCGCCAGGTCCGACCCCACGAACCTGGAGCGGGACAGGGGCCCGAACCTCCTCGACATCCGCCACAACTTCGCGGGCAGCGTCGTGGCGACCCCGGCAGTCAGCACGGGCCATGCGTTCTGGGACGTCCTGCTCAACAACAACCAGATGGCGCTGATGCTCCAGTTCAACAGCGGTCTCCCGTTCACCATCACCAGCAACCGGGACCTGAACGGTGACGGCAGCGGCAGCGACCGCCCGCTCTACGTGGGGCGCAACTCGATGTACTACCCGAATCGCTGGAACGTCGATGCGCGCTTCTCCCGTTACGTCCCCATCCATAAGACCTACCGTGCGGAAGTCATCTTCGAGTTCAAGAACCTTTTCAACATCGTCCAGACCCAGAGCGTCACGACGACGACCCAGGTGGACTTGCTGGGAAATCCCCTGGCGCCGATTCCGACGTACGTCAGTTCGTATTCGAATCCCGGCGGGTTCGTCCCGAACGGCGGGTTCGAGCAGCGTGAATTCCAGGTCGGGTTCAAGCTGTACTTCTAACGGGCTGATGTCAGCCCGTCTCGTTCACTGGAGCGCCAGACCCCCGGCCCATGGCGGCGGGTGCCTGGTGCTCCCCGGTTCTAGTGGGATGTGATCATGAAACGACTGCCGATTCTCGCGATGGCTGCGACCATCGTGCCGCTGGTGTTCCTCGCCCCGGGCGGCGCCCGGGTACACGCCCAGAACAGGCTGATTTCACTCGTCGCCCAGGACAAGGGTCACGTCGCCCTCGGCCTGGCGGTCCGGAAGTTGGGGGTGTCCGGCACGTTCCTCCAGACCGCGGCGCACCCGGATGACGAGCACAACCAGATCTACGCGATGCTCACGCACGGCCAGGGCCTGCGCTCGATCGACGTGCAGACCACGCGTGGAGCCGGCGGCCAGAACGAGATTGGCCCTGAGCTGTTCCAGGACATCGCCGTCCTTCGCACCTCGGAGCTGATGTCGGCACACCGGCTCGACGGCGCCGAGCAGCGGTTCATGCGCACGATTGACTACGGCTATTCGTTCAGCCCGCCGGAAGTGCTGGCGAAGTGGAACCAGCGCGAGGCGGTCAGCGACGTCGCCCGGTTCATCCGCACGTTCCGGCCTGACGTCGTGCTGACCATGAACATCCAGGGACGCGGGGGCGATCGCGCACACGAGGCGACGGCCATTGTCGTCAGGGAGGGGTTCCGCGCGGCGGCGGATCCGGCGCAGTTCCCCGAGCAGATCAAGGAAGGCCTCAGACCGTGGCAGGCGAAGAAGCTGTACTTCACGGCCGGCGGCGGCGTGATCGGCGCGCCGCCCCCCGGAGGCGGACGCGGTGCGGGTGCGGCGCCGGCTGCGCCGCCAGCTCCGCCGGCCCAGCCGGCCGGGAAGTTCGCCACGATTGACGCCACCGTCTTCGATCCGCTGCTGGGGCGCACCTACAACGAGATCGGCACCGACGCGCGCAGCAATCACAAGTGCCAGGGCATGGGCGGGCTGCCGGCGCTCCCGGGTGGCGCGGGTGGCGGCCGGGGCTTCGGGCCGTCGCGCTACGCGCTGCAGGAGACGACGATCGCGAGTCAGAAGGACAAGGACGAGACGTCGTTCTTCGAGGGCATCGACACCAGCATCGCCGGACTGGCGCAGTACGCGGCGCCGAACCCGCCGGAGTCCTTGAAGACCGGGCTTGCCGCCATTGCCGATGCGGCGCAGAAGGCACGGCAGGCGTTCGACGGCGGCAACGATGCCGGGACGGCCGCGCCGGTCGTGGCAGGGCTGTCGGCCGTGCGCGCGCTGCGCGGCCAGCTCGCCGCGATGGGCCTCAGCGAACAGGCCCGCTACGAAATCGACTTCCGCCTCGAGAACGAGGAACAGGACTTCCGCGACGCGGTGCTCGCGGCCTACGGCGTGTCGTTCGAGGCCCTCGCCGATGACGGGCTGGTGATCGGCGGACAGCCCGTCAAGGTGACACTCGTGGCGATCAGCCGCACGGGGTCCGACGTGAGCGTCACGGACGTGAGCGTGGCTGGCTTCGACGGCCGCGCGGCATGCACCCCTGGACCGCTGAAGAAGGACGTGGCGTTCGCGTGCGTCGCGGACGTGCAGATCCCGAAGGACGCGAAACTGACGAAGCCGTACTGGACCGACGAGTACTGGAACACGAGACCGCAGAAGGCCGCGCTCGACATCTACCCCCCCGATGTCCCGTTCGGTGTGCCGTTCCGGCCATCGCCGTTCCAGGCGACGTTCCGCCTCAAGGCGGGCGGCGTCGACATCGTCAAGGACATGCCGGTGCAGTTCCGCTACGTGAAGGACATCTTCCAGGGCGAGAAGCGGATTGAGGTGAACGTCGTGCCGGCGTTCTCGGTCAAGACCACGCCGACGACGTCGGTCGTGCCGGCGCCGGCTGCGACCGCGGCGAAGCCCGTCGAACGGGACATCCACGTGTCGGTCACCAACGGCATGAAGGGCGCTGCACAGGCGAGCGTCGCGCTCGAGCTGCCGGCGGGCTGGAAGAGCGTGCCGGCGTCGGCGCCGCTGAACTTCCTGGCCGAAGACGAGTCGCTGACCGTGCGCTTCGCTGTGACGGTGCCGGCCAGCGTGAAGCCCGGCGGCTACACCGCGCGCGCCGTGGTGACGTCGGCCGCCACCGGAGCCGCGACGTTCAGCAACGGGTACACAGACATCGAGTACCCGCACATTCAGCGGCAGCAGGTGATCGATCCGGCTGAGACCGCGTTCAAGGTGATGAACGTCAAGGTCACGCCGGGCATCAGGCTGGGCTACATCGTGGGCGCGGGCGACCAGGTGCCGCCGGCGCTCGAACAGTTGGGCGCCAAGGTGAGCTTCATCGAAGCCGACGAACTGGCCTGGGGCGACCTGTCGAAGTACGACGTCATCATGACCGGCGTCCGGGCCTACGAGCGCCGGCGCGACCTGCGCGCGTACAACCGCCGTCTGCTCGACTTCGCCGAGCGCGGCGGGACGGTCATCGTCCAGTACAACAAGATGGAGTTCAACCAGGCGCAGTACGGGCCGTACCCCGCCAAGGTCGGGGGAGGACGCGTCACCGATGAGAACGCGCCGGTGGTCGTGCTCGTGCCGGCGCACCCGGTGTTCAACTTCCCCAACAAGATCGGCGAGTCCACGTGGAAGGACTGGGTCCAGGAGCGCGGCCTGTACTTCCTCGGTGAAAAGGACCCGAAGTACGTCGACCTCATCCAGATGGAGGATCCGTTCCCGGACAACGCCGGAATCAAGATGGGTTCGCTCGTCGAGGCGAAGGTCGGCAAGGGTCGCTGGCTCTACGTCGGATTGGGATTGTGGCGGCAGGTGCCCGCGGCCACGGAGGGCGCGTACCAGCTGTTCGCGAACCTGATCAGCCTGCCGAAGGCGCCCGCCGCTCCGGCAACGCCGGCGGCCGCGCCCGCCGCGAAGAAGGTGCCCGTGCCGGTGAAGTAGCGACTGGGTTCGCGGCCTGACAGGTCTGAGGGCGGAGGGAGCGCGGCTCCCTCCGCCCTTTCCCGTTCTAGGCGGCCGGGGCCTGGCGCCGCTCGGTCAGGCTCAGCAGCATGCCGACGACGACGACGACCGTGACGCCGATGAGGTTGTGCCAGAGGAAGGCGACCGAGGTGTTGAACGCGAACCACGCGACCACGGACATCCCGGCGATGAGGCCCCAGAAGGCGCCGCGGCTGGTTGCGCGCTTCACGCCAATCGCCAGCACGAAGACGCCCAGCAGCGAGCCGTAGAAGAACGACCCGAACCGGTTCACCACTTCAATCAGCGATCCCAGGCTCGTCGCGTAGATCGCCACGACGCACGCCACGAGCCCCCAGAAGCCGGTCGCCAGTTTCGACACCAGCAGGTAATGGGCGTCTGGAGCGGTCTTGCGGACATGGCGACGGTACACGTCGATGACCGTCGACGTCGCCAGCGCGTTCATCTCGCCGGCGCTGGCCGACATCGCCGCCGCGAAGATCGCCGCGATGATCAGCCCCACCAGCCCCATCGGCAGCTGCGTCGTCACGAAGGTCGGGAACACGTAGTTGACGTCGTTGAACTTGGCGTCTCCGGTCACGTCCTTGACGATGGCGCCCGCCTTCGTCCGGGTGGCCTTCACGCGCGCCTCGGCATCGACGAAGGTGGCCCGCGTGCTGGCCAACAACTGCTCGTTCCCGCCGCGCTGCGCTTCCGCCATGGCGTGCGCGGCCTGCCGGCGGTGCTCAAAGTCGGCGCGGAACTGCTGGTCGAGTTGCGCAAACTCCCCCGCCCTCGGGCTCGCCGCGACCTTTGCGTTGTAGTCGGGCCGGAAGAGCATGGGCGGCGCGGTGAAGAGGTAGAACACGAATACGAGGACGCCCATCATCAGGATGAGCGCCTGCAGGGGGATCTTGACGTAGGCGCTCACCATCAGCGAACTGCGCGCCTGGTCCACCGACTTTGCGGTGAGGTAGCGCTGCACCTGGCTCTGGTCGCAGCCGAAGTACGACAGCATGAGGAAGAGGCCGGCGATCGTGCCGGACCAGAACGTGTACTGCTGGGTCAGGTCGAAGGAGAAGTCGATGGTCCGCAGCCTCCCGACCGCGCCCGCCACGTGCAGCGCCTCGCCCACCGACACGTCGTGCGGCAGCCCGAGGATCAGGGCAATGACCGCCGCGAGCACGCCCGACACGACGACGGCCATCTGCTTGACGTCGGTCCAGGCCACGGCCTGCACGCCGCCGAACATCGTGTAGACGGCGGTCGGCACGCCGATGGCCAGCACGGTGAGCTGCAGGTTCCAGCCCAGCACGATGGACAGGATCAGGGCCGGCGCGGCGATGATGACCCCGCACGACATGCTGCGCGACGCCAGGAAGAGCAGGCTCGCCAGCATGCGCGTCCGGCTGTCGAACCGCCGTTCCAGGTACTCGTACGCCGTGTACACGTGCGCGCGGTAGAAAAACGGCACGATCGTCAGCGACAGGATCACCATGGCGATCGGCAGCCCGAAGTAGAACTGCACGAAGCGCATGCCGTCGGCGTACGCCTGGCCCGTCGTGCCCACCAGCGTGATGGCGCTCATCTGCGTCGCCATCACCGACAGGCCGGCGGCCCACCAGGGCAGGCTGCGATTGGCGAGGAAGTAGCCCTCGACTTCGTTGGCGGCCTTCGTCCGCCGCAGCCCGTCGTAGACGATCCACACCAGGTAGAAGACGATGACCGCCCAGTCGAGGAGTCTCATAAGCTGCCGAAGTAGCGGCCGAGCGCCCAGAGCGCGGCAATGACGAGGACTTCGAGAGCAAGGACGCCGAGATAGGTCTTCCGGCGGTCGACCTCGCTCCCGTCGAGTGTGTGCCCGAGGTTCTGATTGGCTGTCACAGCCCGGCGCTCCGTTCTTTCAGCAACTCCGCCGCCGCCGCGAGCGAAGCGCGTGTCCGATCCAGCCATTTCCCGTCGCTCTCCAGTGCCGCCCGAGACGCCGCGACTGCGCGCGCCGTCTCGTCGGGCGCCGGCCCGCCATGCGTGGTCCGGATGGCGACGAAGTGCCGCGGGCTCAGGATCGCTGTCACGCGTTCTTCCGAGTACCGGATCGGCGCGCCCAGCAGCTCGGCCGAGGCGTCCGCCAGCACGTCGCTGATCCGGGCGTCGGGACGATCGCTCTTCGCCTGCACGATCCGCCGGGCAATGGCGTGGGCCGTATCGAAGGCCAGGCCATGCTCGCGTACCAGCGTGTCCGAGAGCTCTGTAATCGTAATCCAGCCCTCGCCCGCGCGGCGCTCCAGCCGGGCCGTATCGAACTCCGCGCTCGCCATCGCCGCGGCCACCAGTGTGAGCGCCCGGGCGGCGTCGTGAAACATGCGATCCACCAGCGGTTGCAGGTCGTCCTCGGTATCGACGATGTCGCCGAATGGCGTGTTGTGGATGCACATCAGGATACCGGTCGCCTCGCCCAGCGCCTTGCTGCCGATGGCCCGCGCGTGCTCCAGCGCCACCGGGTTGCGCTTCTGCGGCATGATGCTGCTGCCCTGCACGAAGCCGTCCCCGATCCGCAGGTACGCGAACTCCGCCGTGCTCCAGAGCAGCATGTCCTGCACGAAGCGTCCCAGGCCGGCCAGCAGCACGGCCGTCGCGGTCACGTTCTCCAGCAGGTAGTCCGTCGTCGCAATGCTCCCGTACGTGTTGCCCGTCGGCCCGCTGAAGCCAAGCAGCCGGCTTGTGAGGTCGCGGTCGATCGGGAATCCCGTGCCCGTGATCGCGCACGCCCCGAGCGGGTTGCGGTTCGTGGTCTCGTAGGCCGCCTTCAGGCGCGTGGCGTCCCGCTCGAGCTGCTCGATCATCGCGAGCAGGTAATGCGCCACCGTCGACGGCTGGGCCGGCTGCGTGTGGGTGTGCAATGCGAGGATCGTCTCGCGGTGGCGCGATGCCACGTCCAGCAGCGCCTCCCTGAGCCGCAGCGACGCCTGTAGCGCGCTCAGCACGTACTGGCGCTGGCGCATGCGATACAGCGTCATGTCGATGTCGTTGCGGCTGCGCGCGGTGTGCAGGCGTCCCGCGACCTTCTCGTCGCACGCCGTGGCCACGAGGCGCTCGATGTAGTAGAAGAGGTCCTCGTAGGTCCCGTCGTAGCAGACCTTCCTGATCTCGGCGATCGGCACGGCGTCGAGCGCCTCCCGGATCGTGTGCGCGTCCTCACGCGACACGATGCCGCAATCGGCCAGCATCACGAGGTGCGCGTAGTGCATGGCCATCATCGGCTCGAGGAAGAGGGCCTTGGCGTCCTCGAAGTTCTCGTTCAGTACGCAGGCGACGTATTCAGGTGCAAATCTCATGGTGGTGTGACTGCCAATTCTCCTACGGCATCACGAAATCGTGTTGCGCTTCGCGCACCGTCAGCACGGGGCACGGCGACTTGCGGACGACCTTCTCGGCGACGCTGCCCAGCAGCATGTGAGCAATGGGCCCACGCCCGTGGGTGCCCATCACGATCAGGTCGATCTCGTTGGTTTTGGCGTACCGGATGATCTCGATGAACGGGTTGCCGGCCAGGAGCGCCACCCTGGCCCGCAGCGCCGTGCGGTCGTCGTCGCTGAGGATGGCGTCGAGCCGGATCTGCGATTCCCTCTCAACCTCGTCGCGGAGGTTGGGCATGGACGCCACATACACCTCGGCCGCCCACGCGTGGGCGAGCAGATCCTCCATGACGTGCACGACGTGGAGCGATGCCCCGAACGCCCGGGCCATTTCCTTGCCGTACGTCAGAGCGGACTCGGACGCATCGCTGAAATCCGTGGGGACGAGGACGGTCTTGATGGAGAACATGGGCACCTCCCGGGGCGCAGCGGATCACACGCTGATTATAGGCCTTCGGGAGGAACGTGGCTCGCCTCTCGCCTGCTACATATTGAGCCAGTACGAGAACTTCACCAGGAAGACGTTGGTCCCCGGGATGCCGAACATGCCGCCCATGTCCTTTCCGAACCGGAACCGGCCGTAGTCGGTCACGTCTTCGCGGCCCTGCTGCCACACGACGTAGAGCGCCGAACCCGGCCTGTACTCCCAGCGGACGACGTTCGTCGTCCGGAACGAACGGTAGTTGAAATCGGGGTTCCCGCGGTACGCGTACGGCTGGAACTGGTCGGAGAATGGCCGGGCGCGTGGATTCACCAGTTCCTTGTAGTCGCTGTACTCACCGGCCGACACGAACGGCTGGGCGTAGAGCTGCACGCTGAGGTTCGGCGTGATGGTGTAGTTGACCCGGGCGGTGAGGCCGACGGTGGTCTGACGGATGCGCCCGAAGACGTACTTCGTGTTCGTCGGACCGGTGACGTTCTCGACCCACTGCGTGTCTTCGTTCTGCTTCTCGAAGTGCACGCCGCCGCTGACGGTCAGGAATGACAGGGGCCGATAGCTGATTTCCGGGTCGAAGCCGTACGACGACGATCCCGATTCGTCACCCCACACGAAACCCTGCCACGCGCCATTGACCGCCTTGCGGCTGTCGGTCTGGACCCAGTACCAGACGTTCCCGCCCAGCTTCGAACGGAACGCCGGACCGCCGCGCGTCGATCGGTCGTCGATGCCCCCGCGGTCCACATTGACGCCGCCTCCAGCCGCCCAGTTCGACGTGAGCACGACGTTCGCGTTGACATTGGCGCCGACGTAGCGTGTGTCGCCGCCGAAGTTCCACGCGGACCACTGGTTCAGGTTGAGCCGGACCCGGCGGTAGAGCTTCGTGGGCTTGTCCCAGCGGATCTGCACCCAGCCCGACTGCGAGATGTCGTCGGCGCGGCGGACGTAGCCGACATCGTTGACGTCGAACCCCGGCGTCTTGAACTGCCCGGAGAAGCTGAATCGTACCTTCTCGCCGCCGACTTTCTGAAGCTGGATCGAGCCGGCCTGGCCGTTGAGCGACGTCGCAGACTCGTCGAGCGCCAGGTACCCGGCGTCCGGGCGCTGGAAATAGTGCACGGGGTTCTGTTGCAGCGTGTCGATCGCGTCGGCGTTCCCGTGGACGCTGCTCGCGGCCCAGTAGCCGCTGATGCCGTAGCGCGGATCCCTCAGCCGCCAGTCCCAGTTCACGCCGCCCGTCAAGGCCTGCCCCGGCAGGTACGCCACGTCTTCGCTGAGCTTGCGCATCGTGCCGGTGAACATGAAGCCGAGCGACGACTGGTTGCTCCATTCGCGCTTGGCCTGCATCACGGTGTAGTTGGTCAGCGGCTCGACCGTCTGGGTCGTGCGTTCCAGCCCCGTCACCAACTGCGCCTGTTCCTGGCCGGTCACGGCGTTCAATGCGCCGATCGAGAACGCCCCGGCGCGGCCGGTCAGCTTCGCCGCGCCGAGAATCGTCGTCTGGATCGGCGACGACGAGAAGCTGTTCTCGCCGACATCCGGCGATCCGTGCGGGACGCGCCCGATCCGGCGCGAGTAGAAGAGGCCGGTGCAGCTGCCGTCGTTGCAGTCGAGGTCGAATTGCAGGTTGCCCGAGCTCTCGACGAAGAACGGGCGCCGCTCCTGGTAGAACGTCTCGAACGCCGACAGGTTCACGACAGCGGGATCGGCTTCGACCTGCCCGAAGTCCGGGTTGACGGTGCCGTTCAGCGTGAGCCCCGGCGTCAGCGCGTATTTGAGATCCGCGCCGAAGGCGCTCCCGGGATCCGGCGAGGTCTTGAGCGGGTTGCCAGATTCGACCGGCTGCGTCTGCACGTTGGCCACGGCGTAGGGCACGAGCTCGAGACGTTTCAGCGACGTGCCGAGCTGAAGGCCGCCGAGTTCACCGAACGACGAGACAAAGCCCGACGCGCTTTTCGGAAGCAGCGGCCACGACGACACTTCGTTGAGGCGGCCGATCTCCCGCACGACCGCGAACCCGAACGTGTCGATCTTGTGCGGCTCGAAACGCAGCTGCGAGAACGGGATCCGGAACTCGGCTTTCCATCCCTGGCCGTCCTTCGTGACGGCCACGTCCCACACCGCGTCCCAGCTGTCGTCCTGGTTGGTGTCGCGGAACCAGTAGTTGTCCTTCTTGACGCCGGCGGCGTTCACGGCAAACTCGTACGCGGTCCGTTTGTCGTGGTACGAATCGATGATGACGCGTATCCAGTCGGACGGCGACGACGAGTCGCGCCGCGTGCGGATGCCGACGATCTTGTCCGGCTCCTTGTCGAACGCCCGCACGGCGACGTAGAGACAGGCCCCGTCGTAAAGCACGCGCGCCTCGGTCTGGAACGTGGGCGGCGCGCCTTCCTTGGGGTCGCGCTGGATGAAGTCGCTGATGGGAGTCGCGCGCTCCCAGGCGCCCTCGTTGAACTCCCCGTCGAGGCGGATGGCCGTCGCTCCGGGCACCATCGCGGCCTCGATGCGCATCGGGGCGACGCTGCGCCCTCCCGGTGCGGTGCCGGCCGCCGCAGCCACCGACGAACTGGCGACCACGCCGCAGAGGAGAGTCGTCGAGAGAATCCGTCGATGGAACACGAGCGGCGCCTCCACGTGTAGTAGACGGAATGGAGGCCGTCGGGGTTTGCTGGGCCTGTTTCCCGGCGTGTTTTCTGACGTGACTTGCCGCAACCGACGCCCGGCGCGACAATGGACGAAGTGAGCCCTATGCCAACCGAGGCGCCTCGAATCGGGTCGGAAAGCCACGAATCTTCGGACTCGCGTCCCTGGCACGCGAAAGCGTCCGTTGAGGTGATGCGTGTGCTGGGCACCTGGCCCGACACGGGACTGGCACCCGAGGATGCCAGACGGCGGCTCGCCGAACACGGCCCCAACGAGCTGACCGAGCGCGGCCAGAAGTCCATCTGGCGGATGTTGTGGGAACAACTGTCCGGCACGCTCGTCGTAGTACTGATCGTCGCGGCGGTCTCCTCAGCTGCGCTCGGTGACTACCCGGACGCCCTCGCCATCTTCGCCATCGTCGTGCTCAACGCCACGCTGGGGCTCTATCACGAGCGCCGCGCCGAGCGGGCCATGGCCATGCTGAAGCGCCTCGCCGTGCCCGTCGTGCGCGTGCGCCGCGGCGGCCAGGTCGAGGAGCGGCCGTCGCGGGAACTCGTGCCCGGGGATGTCGTGCTGCTCGAGGCAGGGAACCTCGTGCCGGCCGATTGCCGCCTTGTCGAATGCGCCAACCTGCGGGTGCAGGAGTCGTCGCTGACCGGCGAGTCGGAAGCGGTGGACAAGGTCAGCCACGCATTGCCGGAGCCGGACCTGCCACTCGGCGATCGCCGCAACATGGTCTACATGGGCACCACCGTGACCTACGGCCGGGGCGAAGCGGTCGTGGTCGAGACGGGCATGCAGACGGAGCTCGGGAACATCGCGGATCTCATCCAGACGGTGAGTCGCGAGTCGACGCCCCTGCAGAAACGCCTCGACCAGTTCGGGCGGATGCTGGCGGCGATTGCTCTGGTTCTCGTCGGCGTGATCTTCGCCGTGGGTCTCGTGCGCGGCGAATCCCTGACGCTGATGTTCCTCACCGCAGTCAGCATGGCGGTGGCCGCCGTCCCCGAAGGGCTTCCGGCGGTCGTGGCGATTGCGCTCGCGCTCGGCGCGCAGCGCATGCTCAAGCGCAATGTCCTCATCCGCAAGCTGCCGGCTGTCGAAACGCTCGGGTCGGTGACGGTGATCTGTTCGGACAAGACCGGCACGCTCACCGAGAACCGCATGACGGTCACGATGCTGGACGTGGCAGGCACCCATCTGGATGTGATGCAGGTTCTGCACCGGGCCGAGCCCGCCGTGGACGTCGAATCCGGCGGGCCGATCGTGCCCGGCGATCACCCGGCCCTGACGCTGCTGCTCGCCGGTGGGGCGCTCTGCAACGATGCGGTCCTCTCGCCGCAAGCCGACCAGCCGGGCCATTTCCATGTGCTCGGCGATCCGACCGAGGGGGCCCTGGTGGTGGCCGCCGCACGCTTCCATCTGCGCAAGCCCGACCTCGATCTCCTGTTCCCGCGCGTGATGGAAGTGCCGTTCGATTCCGACCGGAAGCGGATGACGACGGTGCACGAGATGCCCGCGACACCGTTGCCTGCGGCCGTCGGGCTCGAGTCGTTATGGGCGCACGGTCCGCTCCTCGCGAGGCACCGCCGCATTGCGTTCACCAAGGGCGCGGTGGAACAGGTCCTCCAGGTTACGGCCCAGGTGTGGGCCGACGGCCGGCCGCAGCCGTACTCAGCCGACTGGCGCGCGCGGATCAAGCACGCGCACGATCGTCTTGCACAGGACGGCATGCGCGTGCTCGGCCTGGCGTACCGCGTGCTCGATGGCCTCCCTGAAGCGGAGCCCGAGGCGGTCGAACGCGAGCTCGTGTTTGTCGGCCTCATCGGGATGAGCGATCCGCCGAGGCCGGAGGTCAAGAACGCCGTGGCGACGTGCCTCCAGGCCGGCATCCGCGCGGTGATGATTACCGGCGACCACCCGTTGACCGCGCGCCACGTGGCCCGACAGCTGGGCATCGGCGATGACGCCGCGCGCATCTGCACCGGTCAGGAGCTCGCGGGGCTCTCGGAACCCGACCTGCGGCGGATGGTCGACGACACGGCGGTGTTCGCCCGCGTGTCGCCCGCGCACAAGCTCAAGATCGTCCAGGCCCTGCAGGCGAACGGCCAGGTGGTGGCCATGACCGGCGACGGCGTGAACGACGCGCCGGCGCTTCGGCGGGCGGACATCGGCGTCGCGATGGGCATCACCGGGACCGACGTGTCGAAGGAAGCCGCCGACATGGTGCTCCTCGACGACAATTTCGCGACCATCGTCGCCGCGGTCGAGGAAGGCCGGGTCATCTACGACAACATCCGGAAGTTCATCCGGTACCTGCTCAGCAGCAACTCGGGTGAACTCTGGGTCATGCTGGCCGCGCCGTTCATCGGGATGCCGCTGCCCCTGTTGCCGCTGCAGATTCTCTGGATCAACCTCGTGACCGACGGTCTCCCTGCACTGGCCTTGAGCGTCGAGCCGGCCGAGCGGAACGCCATGCAGCGGGCACCGGTGCCACCGCGCGAAAGCATCCTGGGACGCGGCCTGCTGGGCCAGGTCGTCTGGGGCGGCCTCGTCCTGGGGCTGCCGCCCCTGGCGCTGGGGTTCTATTTCAGCCAGGCCGGGCACGAAGGCTGGCGGACGATGGTGTTCACGACACTGACCCTGTCCCAGTTGATGCTGGTGCTGTCCATCCGGTCCGAGCGGGATTCGTTCTTCACCATCGGCCCGTTGACGAACGTTGCCTTGCTGTTCATCGTGGCCTTCACGTTCCTGCTCCAGATGATGGTGACCTACGTGCCGTTCTGGCAGCGACTCCTGAAGACACACCCGCTCACCGGCGGCGAACTTGGCCTGTGCCTTGCTCTCGCCACGGTGCCGTTCTGGGCGGATGAACTGCGCAAGTGGGTGGTCCGGCGAAGGCCGGCCGGCATCAGCGGAAACTGACAGGCCGCGAACCGCCGCTATTTTGGAGATGTGCCCTTCAGCACCGGGTAGTTCGCCTCGGTCCAGCCCTGGATGCCGCCCTGCAAGGCCTTGACGCCTTTCACTCCCAGCTTGTCGAGCTCGAACGCCGCACGGGCGCTCGTGTGTTCGGCCGGTCAAGCACAGTACGCGACGATGGGCTTCTTGCTCTCCTTCAGTTCCGGAGCTTTCGCGCTGAGCGCATCGAGGGGTACGAGGACGGCTCCCGGGATATGGCCGGCCGCGTAGGAGTCCGCGTCGCGGACGTCCAGTACGAGCACCGTGCCGGCATCAACCGCCTTCTTGAGGTCCGCGGCCGAGATCCGCGGCACGGCCGCCTCGCCGGAAACCTGCGGTGCGCCCGCCACGATGGGTGCGCCCAACACGAATGCCACAGGGAACAGGCCGACCACGGCGACGAATGTCAGGACGAAAGCGCGCAGGCGCATGGGCAGAAACTCCTGGTGACACGCGCGCACCGGGAGCGGGCTGAGGCTGGTTCCGGGTGCGTGGCCTCATGATAACGTATCTTCTGTGCATACTGAATACCACCACTGGTTCTCAGGTCGCATCAGCCGCGAGTTCGGCGTAGTGGTCTACGGCCACTGGGGCCCGCCCCTGCTGATGTTTCCGACAAGCGGCGGCGACGAGTGGGAGATGGACCGCCAGGGGATGATCGCGGCCCTGGCCGACTTCATCGATGGCGGCCGGGTGAAGGTGTTCGCCGTCAACGCGAACAGCGGCGATGCGTTCTACAACAAGGGCGCGCACCCGTTCCACCGCAGTTACATGCAGGCGCAGTACGACGCCTACATCCGCGAGGAGGTGGTGCCGTTCATCCATCACCATTGCCAGTCCCAGGACATCGGGATCTCGACGATGGGCGCGTCGCTCGGCGCGTACCACGCGGCCAACAGCCTGCTGAAGCACCCCGACGTGTTCAGGCGCTGCTACGCCCTGTCTGGCGTGTACGACATGAAGCGTTTCATGGACGGGATGTACGACGACAACTTCTACTTCAACAACCCCGTCGACTACATGGCCAACATGGATGACCCGCACATGCGCGGGCTGCTGGCCGGGTGTGACATCCGTCTGGCCACCGGCCACGGCCCGTGGGAAGACAAGGGCCCGACCTACCGCCTCTCCGAGATCATGCGCGGCAAGGGCATCGCGCACGCCCTGGACGACTGGGGCTCCATGGGCGGCCACGACTGGCCCTACTGGAAGCACCAGATGCGGGAGTACCTCGGCCGCTGGTGATCGGAGCCGGCTCGAGGCGGGTCCAGGACGGGCCGTGTCAGTACCCTCCGGCGAGCCCGTGTTTGCGGGGATCGAACAGACCTTCCCATCCCGTCGCGACGCGCTTGATGGCGGTCAGCGACCCGGTGCCGCCTGGCTGCGTCGCGTAACCCATGGCCTTCAGCGCGTCCACGATGTCGGCGGGCACGCCGCCCTTCTCGTAGTCGATCATGTCCGGCAACGCCTGATGGTGGATGCGGGGTGCGCCCACGGCGTCAGCCAGAGACATGCGGTAGTCGATCACGTTGACGATGGCCTGGACGACGGCGGTGATGATCCGCGGCCCGCCTCGCCCGCCAACCAGCATCAGCACCTGCCCATTCCGATCCAGCACGATGGTCGGGGCCATCGCCGAGAGCATCCGCCTGCCGGGCGCAATCGCGTTCGACTCGCCCTGGACCAGCCCGAACTGGTTCGGCGTGCCCGGCTGGACGGCGAAGTCGTCCATCTCGTTGTTCAGGAAGAACCCGGCGCCGGGCACCCAGACGCCCGAACCGTACAGGCTGTTGATCGTGGTCGTGGTCGCCACGGCGCTGCCCCACCTGTCGACGACGACGTAGTTCGTGGTTTCCCGGCCCTCACGCGGAACAGGCGCCAGCGTGCGCGTGGGCGTCGCCCGGTCGGCAGCGATGCCCGCCCGAAGCTGACGCGCGTACTCCTTGCTGGCCATGCGCGCCAGGGGCAGCGTCACGAAATCCGGATCACCGAGCGTCGCATTCCGGTCCACGAAGGCCCGCTGGAACGCGCTCGTCAGGCGATGGAGCGCCTGGGCGCTGCCCCACGGCGCGATGTCCGTCCACGTCTCGAGGATGTTGAGCGTCTCGACCAGCGTGATGCCGCCCGACGATGACGGCGGCATCGCGATGAGGCCGTAGCCGCGGTACGTCGACGCGATCGGCGTTCTCCACACGGGCTTGTAGGTCGCGAGATCCGCCGCTGTGATGGTTCCGTTCCCGCGCGTCATCTCCGCCTCGACAGCCGCCGCGACCGGACCGCTGTAGAACCCGGCCGGGCCGAGCTTCGCGACGCGCTCGAGTGTCGAGGCCAGATCGGCCTGGACGATGCGCGTCCCCACGTCGGGCGGTGTGCCGTTCGGCAGGAACAGCTCACGGCCGGCGAACCGCTTGATGAGCGCGGCGTTCTGGCCAATGGACGTGCGGAAGATTTCGTCCACGACGAACCCCTTCCGCGCCAGCCGGATTGCCGGCGCCATCACCCGCGCGCGCGGCAGCGTCCCGTGTTTCTCCAGGAGCGCAAGCAGTCCGGCGACGCTGCCCGGCACACCCGACGCCCGATGGCCCACGAGCGACGCCTCGGTCGGCTTGCCGCCGGGTCCGATGAACATGTCGCGCGACGCCTGCGCCGGGGCCGTTTCGCGATAGTCGATCGCCGCACTGCGTCCGTCGGACGTCCGGACGACGGCGTACCCGCCTCCCCCGAGGTTGCCGGCTTCCGGGTAGGCCACAGCCAGCGCGAATCCCACCGCGACAGAGGCATCAACGGCGTTTCCGCCCGCCTTCAGGATCTCGACGCCGGCCTCGGTCGCCAGCGCGCAGTTCGAGGCCACCATGCCGTGCTCGGCTGACGGCGCCTGTCCCCCGGGTTTGTAAGTCCATTCAGCGGGGAACGTCGCGAGCTCGATATTTCCGGGCCTTGCTTGCGGCGTCTGTCCGGGCGGCGGTGGCGTTGGTGGCGCAGCCATCATCAGGATCGGCACGAGGACGACAGTCGCGAGCGCAGCGGTGACACGCAGCATGATGAACAACTCCGGTGACAGAAACGGCAACCGTTCCCAATCCCGCACGTGGCCCCCGCCGACATGCGTCCGGGACGATTGCCGGCAGCTTGGCGCCCGCGAGAAGACAACGATATCAGTTGATGGGCGTCTCGAGTCCCGCTTTGGATCGCTGGTATGATGCCCCCTCGCCACGGAGGACCCGCGCATGCACAGAGGTCGAGTGATTCCCGCGATCGTCGCGTTCCTGGCCCTCGCGATCTGCCCCGTTGTTTCGCGCGCCCAGCCGCCTGCGGGGATGGTCGTGTCGCCAGTCGCGGATCGGCTCGCCACGTTGATCGATGCCCCCGGGGTATCCGGCCGCGAGGACCACGTCAGGGATGCCGTGGCGTCGCTGCTGCCTGCATGGGCAAAGCCGCGTGTCGACGAGCTCGGCAATCTCGTCCTCGCGTTCGGATCGACATCGGGCCCCGCCACGCTCGTCGTGGCGCCGCTCGACGAGGATGGCTACGTCGTGTCGGGCATCACCGACGAAGGCTACCTCCGCGTACACCGTCCCACGCGCGAGCCCGTCCATCGGCTGTTCGACCAGTACCACGTGGGCCAGCCCGTCGCGATCCAGACGAGGCGCAACGGCACGGTGCCGGGCGTGACCGCTACGCCCTCCACGCACCTGCGGCGGTTCCTGCCAGCCGACGAGGCCACGCGTATCCGTGGGCTCGACGATCTCTGGATCGATGTCGGCGCCTCGTCGCCGAGCGATGTCCAGCGGCTCGGCATTCGCCTGCTCGACGCGGTGGCCCTGCGTGAACGGTCGCAGGCGCTCGGAGGCGGACGTGTGGCCGGCCCCTCCGCGCAGGGACGTGCGGCAGCGCTTGCGCTGGTGGAGCTGCTGCGCGGCTGGTCGGCGGCGTCGTCTGTTTCGGGATCGGTGACGATCGCATGGATGACGCAGTCGCTGTTCGGCAACCGCGGCCTGGCCCGCCTCATCGAATCGAGCCGTCCCCAGCGTGTCATCGTCTGCGGCCTCGCCCTTCCGGCCCGCGGCAAGGATGGCGATCCGCGCGGCGCCGTCGGCACTCTCGGCGCCGGACCGCTGCTGCCGGCCGATGCCGCAGCGTTGAAGCGCGCTGCGGCGGCCCGCGGCGTGGTCGTCCAGGACGCCGCGCCTGACCGGTTCCAGGTCCGCACACCCGCGGGGTGGGACGGGGCTCTCGAGATGATCGCGGTGCCGGTGCTGTTTGCACAGACACCGGTCGAAACCGTGGACAGCGCAGACGTCGCCGCCATGACGCGCCTCGTCGCGGCTGCCGTCGACGCCCCGCCACCGGCCGCGCAGCCGTCCCGGGAGGCCGTCCCGGCCGGCCAGGCCGCGCGTGTCACCGCTCCGGCCGATCGTCCCTCGGGTTTCGGTCCGCTGAAGGCCCTCATCGAGGCGTACGGCGTGTCCGGCGGGGAAGCTGCCGTGCGGGACGTCGTCGTGCGGGCGATCCGCGAGCGGGCCCCGTGGGCCGATCCGAAGGTGGATGAGCGCGGAAACGTCTCCGTCACGTTCGGCACGGGTTCCGGCGAGAAGATCTTCATCGCCCACATGGATGAAATCGGCTACGAAATCGTCTCGGTCCGTCCGGACGGGACGGCCACGCTGCGCGCGCGGGGCGGGATGTACGACGCGCTCTACGAGGCGCACCCGGTGCTCGTCCAGACCGCGCGCGGGCCGGTGCCTGCGGTGATCGGGCCGCGCACGGGCTACGTCGGCGCAGACTCGGCACACCCGCGGCCGGAGGATCTGTCGGCCTACTTCGGGGTGACGAGCGCGGACGAGGTGAAAGCCATGGGCGTCGGGGCCGGCAATCTGATGACCGTCCGCAAACGCTTCGTGCCGCTCGCGGGCACCCGTGCCACCGGGCGCTCGATGGACGATCGCTCCGGCGTGGCCATCCTGCTGTCGGCGCTCGCGGCGATCAATCCCGCCAAGGCGACGTCAAAGACCACGTTCGAGGCCCGTGTATGCCTTCGCCGTGGACACGTTCGTCACGACCGACGGCCCGTTCGACACGAAGCGCCTCGCGCATGTGCGGCTCGGATCGGGCGCCGTCATCCGCGGGATGGACAGCAGCACGATGACGCCGCCCGCGCTCATCGATCGGCTCGTCACGCTGGCGAACACGCGTGCGATCCCGGTCACGATCGGCGTGACCTCCGGCGGGACCGACGCGTCGCCGTTCAGCCGCTACGGCGGGCTCGACGTCGGCTTGTCATGGCCCGGGCGCTACTCCCACTCGCCCGTCGAAGTGATCGACCAGCGCGACTTCGATGCGGTCGTCAGCCTGGTGGTGGCGATCGCGACGTCATCCTGGTAGGGCACGGCAGGCGGGAGAGATACACGCTCGGGGTGCTCTTGCGCTGGTTGTGCCATGGATTCAAGCGAGTTCCCGGCCCCTATTTCCTGGGGGCGGCGGACCGCTGGAAGTGGTAGGTCAGGGGGAGCATCGCTTCGTCGATGTCCAGGGGCCTCCCGAGCTCGATGCCGCGCAGGCGCGCAAGCTTGTAGAGATGGAAGCGCAGCGGCCCCATGAAGGTGTAGCTGGACGTCAGGTTGATCAGGCGATCGCCCCACTCGTCGGCGACGGGTTCGGTCAGCGTGAGCCGCCGTTCCTCGTACCACTCCCGCGTCACGTCACCCTGCGCGAACATCTTCTCGAGCATCACGAGCAGTCTCGGGCGATTCACGATCTCAGGATGATGATTGACGCCGAAGATGCGCGGCAGCACGCCGGCCCGGTCGCGCGCCACCTCGATCATCGTCAAGGCGTCGCCGCGCGGTCCGCCGACGCCGAGCGTCTCGTAGCCGATCGCGGTGATCCCCGCCGGCAGGGGTCCCCGGGGGATGAGGTCGTAGAGCCGGTTGTCGAGCACGCGCAACCGGCGGTGATCGGGCAGTGCTTCCGCGAACCGTGAAAACCACGGGTGCGCGACGGCTGCGTCCGTCAGGATGCTCTCGACGACCCCGGTGCTCTTCCCGCCCTTTTCCGGTCCTCGCAGCACCGCGTCCGCGATGCCGAGCCAGCGCGACATCACGCCGAACGTGTGACAGACCGCCAGGAGTGCCGCGTCCTCGTGTGCGCGGATGCGGTCGAACAGCGCGAACAGCCCGGGCTCCCACGACGGGTCCTCGGCGATGCCCTGCGACCCTTCCGAGATGCCGTCGTTCATCCGGGGATCGAGGTGCCCCGGTCCGCCGGTTCCCACGTAGAGCAGGTGCCGGCCCCCAGGCGGCTCCGGCATCGCCTGGCTGCTCCGGATGTCGTACGAGAAGATGCGGAACCCGATGTCGGCCTTGCAAAGCGACGCGCTGATGTCGCACACGGCGTTCTGCATGGCGTGCAGGATGGCGCCGTGTCCGAGGTTCGGCCAGCCGTGGTGCATGTCGAGCACGGCGATGTCGATGAGGTTCGGGCGGGCGGGCGGCACCTGGTCGGGCCGCTCCACGCGCACCACGTCACAGACCGGCGGGGCGGCCGGGCAACGGGTGAGGCAGGCCTCCTGGCCGTGCCGCTGGCGGAATCGGCAGTCGAACGGCATGTCTAACCCCAGAGCTCACTCGTGATGGTTGTGGAGCAGGCCTTCAGGCCTGCTTGGCGCCCAGGCTCCCGCAGGGCTGAAGCCCTGCGCCACACCTGCAACTGTGGCCGACTCAAGTGAACTCCGGTCTAGGAACGGGCCCGGACGAGGAAGGACGGCACCTGCCCTCCCCCGGACGTCACGTTGGCGAGGCCCGTGGCGCTCAGGCGCGTGAGGAAGCCGGCCACCTTGCCACCGAAGACATACGGCGCCATATCGACGAGCATGTCTGTCAGGACGGCGTCGCCGCCGCCCTTGAACCAGGGGAACACTTCGCGCCGCACGGTGATCTTCTCCTGCACGATCCACGTCCCGGCGGGTGAGGCGAGCGCCTGATCCAGCACGCCGTCCCACGACGATTCGCTCGTCTCCCACCCGAGGGTCACGCCCGCGCCGCCGTACTCGTCGTTCGGCTTCAGCACGAGACCCGCCCGGCGTTCCCGGATGAACGGCAGCAGTTCGATGCTGCGCCCGTCGTGCGATGTTCTGCCCTCTCGCACGACCCGCGTCCACGGCACGTGGCGCGTCACCATGGCCCGCTCGCTCTCGCTGAAGAGACGTGCGAAGCGATCGTCCGTCAGGATCGCGAAAAACGCCTTTTTGTGCGGGATCTTGCAGCGAAACGAGTTCGCCATGCAGACCGCTCGCGCCTCGCACGCGCGGACGAGCGCGTCGCACTCGGCCGGGTGATCGGTGATGTCGTTGATCAGCACGCGGCGATACAGCAGGTCGATCGGGCGGCCGAGCGCACGAAGCCGATGGCCGTCGAACTCGAGATCCCGGGGGTCGCACACGATGGTGGGCACACCGAGATCCGTGAACCGCTCCTGCAGGATCTCGAACTCGCTCCACGTCGGGACCCCGCGCCAGTCGACGATGGCGACGACAGGCGGCGCGGCCGTGCCCCCCCACTCCCGGTAGCTCGCCATCAGCGCGTCGAGCAGCGTGGCCGTGAGCGAATAGGCGGTGACGTCGAATCGCTGGCGGAAACGCGCCATCCCGGGCATCGCCTCGAAGACCCGCGCCAGGCGTTCCGTGTAGCCGAACCCGGCTGGCGACTCGGCGTTGTACTCCGCGGCCTGCAGGGAATCCGGCAACAGGAACGTATCCACGCGTGAGGACGTACTGGCCCGCGCGTAGCCGGGCTCGATCGCCACGAGGCGCCGCTCCTCGGGCCGCAGCCCCAGCTCGTCCAGGAGCGACGGCGTGGCCATCGCCGCCGTCACGACCCGCTCCCCGAGAACGGCGAGGGTCTCCGCAAACGCGCGGACCCTGGCGTCGTCCTGCTCGGTCACGAACAGCGGCCGCAGGAAGGGGCAGTGCACCCGGTCGCCAAACGTCAGCCGTTCCGCGCGCATGGTCGCCGCCAGTCGATCGAAGGCTGCGGCCGAGAGGTCCTCCGGCGTCAGCAGGCTGTGCCACACGTCGATGGGACGACGGGAAGCGTCCATTATCGTTGTGACTTCTCCGCCCCCATGCCCAGCATGCCTGGCCAGCCTGGCCAGGAGTGCGCCGGCGCGTAGTTGAGCGCACGGTCGATTACGAGGCGCGCCATCTTCTCGACGACGATGTCGAAGTAGAACTGGGTGATGCGATCGCGCTCGAAGTCGGGAGCCGGGTTGAGGAAGTCGATGGCGTACGGCACGCCGTCCTTGATGGCGAACTCGATCGTGTTCATCTCGTAGCCGAGCGCCTGGTTGATCGTCTGCGCGTCCCGCACGACGCGAGCGCCCAGATCGGCCTCCAGGTAGTCGTGGATCACCAGGTACTTGCGCTCCTTCGGGTCGTAGGCGACCGGCATGATGTCCGATTTGCCGAAGGTGAAGCACCGCACGTAGCGGTCGAAGTCGATGAACTCCTGCAGCGTCATGCAGTACGGCGACGTGCCGTCGAAGGCCGCCCAGAGCTCTTCCTTGGTGTTGACCTTGTACACGTGCTTCCATCCGCCGCCGGAATACGGCTTCAGGATGGCCGGCAGGCCGATGAAATCGAGAATGGCGTCCCAGTCGAGCGGGTAGTCGAGATTGCGCAGCGACTCCGGCTGGATGTCGACATCCCAGGGATAGCCCTTCTGGGGCAGCAGCACCGTTTTCGGCACGGTCACGCCCAGCTTCTGGACGAGTGAGTAGTTGAAGAACTTGTCGTCGGCCGTCCACCAGAACGGGTTGTTGATCACGTACGTCCCGTTCAGCATCGCGTGCTTGAGGAACGCGCGATAGTAGTCGACCTCGTGGGAGATGCGATCGACGATGACCTGGTACCGGGAGGCTTCTCCCATGTAGGTCCCGCCGATCTTGACGAACTCGGCCACGATGCCGTCGCTCTTGCCAAGCTCGTTCACCTTATCGATGAACGCGGGCGGAAACGCGTCTTCACGGCCGCACAACAGACCCACTCGCATCATGGCCTACCTCGTTCCTTCTATCCCGGACCCTGCGCCCCACGTCCCGAACCCCGCTTGCCCCGCCGAAGCCTTGGCGACGAGCGAACTCCGATCTACTCCCCTCGCGTCTCCCGCACCAGGTGCCGCACGACGGCCTGGAGGTCTCCGGTCTCCCGATACACCTGGAGCTGGCGGTCGGCGCTCGTGCCATCGCGGAGAATGTCCAGGATGCCGGACACCTGCCGCCGGCTGCCCAGCTCGTCCACCACGTCGTCGACGAACCCCAGCAGCTCGAGCGTGAGTTCGCGCATCGGCACTTCCGCGCGCTTGCCCCAGTCGATCAGGTTGCCGTCGATGCCGTAGCGCGCGGCCCGCCACTTGTTTTCCTGGATGAACATGTGGCGGTACTCGCGAAAGCCCATGTTCTTGCTTCGAAGCCGGTAGAGCTTATAGACGAGCGCCTGGATGAGGGACGCGATCGCAATGGTGTCGGCCGGTCGCGTGGGCACGTCGCACACGCGGAACTCGAGCGTCCCGAATTGCGGGTGGGGCCGCACGTCCCACCAGATCTTCTTGGCGTTGTCGATGCAGCGCGTTTCCACGAGCGCGTCGACGTAGTCCTCGAACTCGCCCCACGAGTCGAAATGTTCCGGCAATCCCGTGCGGGGAAACCGCCGGAAGACCGTCGTGCGGTAAGACTTCAGGCCCGTCTCCCGGCCCATCCAGAAAGGCGAACTCGTCGAGAGCGCCAGCAGGTGCGGCAGGAAGTACCGCGCCATGTTCATGATGTCGATCGTGTCCTGCTTGCCCGGCATGCCGACGTGCACGTGGAGCCCGAAGATCAGCAGCGACCGCGCCAGCATCTGCAGTTCTTCGACGATGTGCTCGTAGCGCTCGCCGGGCGAGATCACCTGGTCGATCCAGTGCGAGAACGGGTGCGTGCCCGCGGCGGCGATGGCCAGGCCCTTCGAGTCGGCCGCGGAGGTCAACTCGCGCCGGATGTGCAGGACCTGGTCTTCCAGTTCGCCGACGTCGCGGCAGATCGTCGTGCCCACCTCGACGATCGACTGGTGCATCTCCCGCTTGACCTGGTCACCGAGCACCGTGGCGCCGGGGCCGACGAGTTCGCTGACGTGCGACCGCAAAGCGCACGTCTCCGGGTCGACGATCTGGAACTCTTCCTCGACGCCGACGGTGAAGCGGTGGGGCATGGCCTGGACTCCTCGTGAAGCCGTCTCCAATGATACCCGACGCGGGTCAGGCGAGCGGCCCGACCGCCTTTTCGACATCCTCGAGGATCTCGCCGGACTTCACGAGCGCCTTCATGGCGTTGTGGTCGTCGAACAGCGGCCGGTCCACGTGCAGGTGCGCCACGTGGCGGCGGATCGCGGCGCGCGCGGCCGCCGACCCCTTGCCCGGCGTGAACGTGCGGAAGTCGAGCGCCTGCGCCGCAGCCATGAGTTCGATCCCGAGCACGCCGTACGCGTTGTCGAGGATCTGGCCGTTCTTGAGCGCGGTGTTCATGCCCATCGACACGAAATCCTCCTGGTCCGCCGCCGCCGGGATGGACTGGATCGATGCCGGCGCCGACAGCATGCGCTGCTCGACGATGAGGTGGTCGGCGGTGTACTGGCTGAGCATGAGCCCCGAGTAGAAGCCCGGCTCGTGGGCCAGGAAGTCCGGCAGGCCCGCCGAGAGCGCCGGGTTGGTCAGCCTGTTCAGGCGGCGTTCGGACATGACGCTCACCATCGTGATCGCCACCCCCGCCATGTCCATCGGCAGCGAGACGGGCGAACCCTGGAAATTCGCCCCGGTCAGGGTCAGCTTCAGCTCGGGCACGAAGATCGGGTTGTCGCCCACGCCGTTGAGTTCGATCTCCACCTGCGTGCGGGCGTAGGCGATCGCGTCCCGGGCGGCGCCAATCACCTGCGGCGTGGACCGCATCGAGTAGGCGTCCTGCACCTTCGTCTTCATCTTGCCGGTGGCGAGATCCGATCCCTCGAGCACCTTCATGATGTTCTTCGCCGAGACGATGGCGCCGTTGAACCCGCGCAGTTCGTGCAGTGTCGCGTTGTACGGCTTCAGGTTGCCGAGCAGCGCCTCGATCGACATCGCCGCCGCGATCTCGGCCTGCTTGAGCCAGCGCTCCATGTCGTAGATGTGCAGCGCCGACATCGCGGTGAGCAGGTTCGAGCCGTTGATGGCCGCCAGGCCGTCGCGCGCCTGCAGGCCGGGGACCGGGATGCCCGCCCGCGCCATGGCGTCGGCGCCGGGCAGGCGCTCGCCACGGTAGAACGCCTCGCCCTCGCCGAGCAGCAGCAGTGCCGCCTGGGCCATGGGCGCCAGGTCGCCGCACGCGCCGACGGACCCCTTCTGGCAGACGACCGGCGTGACGCCCTTGTTCAGCATCTCGACCAGCGTCAGCGTGATCTCCGGCCGGCAGCCCGAATTGCCGTGGGCGTGCACGTTGATGCGCCCGGCAAGGGCCGCGCGCACGTGCTCGACGGGCGCCGGGTCGCCGATGCCGGCCGCGTGGTTGTAGACGAGATAACGCTGGAAATCCGTGACCTGATCGTCGCTGAGGATCTTCTCTGAGAACTCACCGATGCCAGTGTTGGTGCCGTACATGATCTCCCGGGCCGCCAACTTCTCTTCCAGCATGGCCCGGCAGACCCGGATGCGTGCGAGCGCCGCGGGCGCAAGTTCCAC
>JAPKZP010000261.1 GCA_026393735.1 Acidobacteriota bacterium | reverse complement strand
GCTTCGCCGACGCGAGCGACTTCACGTTCGTGTTCGTGGGCAGCTTCACGCCGGCGTCCCTCAAGCCGTTCGTCGAGCAGTATCTCGGTTCGCTGCCCTCGACGGACCGCAAGGAGACCTGGAAGGACGTGGGCATGCTCCCCGTGACGGGCGTCGTCGACAAGACAGTCCGGAAGGGGATTGAACCCAAGGGCCAGACCGCGCTGGCGTTCACCGGTCCGTTCGCCTACACGCGGCCGCACCGCGTGGCGATCCGGGCGCTCGGCATGGTCCTCGACACGCGGCTCCGCGAGGTCCTCCGCGAAGACCTCGGCGGCACCTACGGCGTGAGCGTGAACCCGAACTACACGCTCATCCCGCGCGAGCAGTACAACCTCACGATCACGTTCGGCTGCAACCCGGACCGCGTGGACGAACTCGTCAAGGCCGTCCACCGGGAGATCGAGGCGCTGAAGGCGAACGGCCCGACGGAGAAGCAGCTCGCCGACGTCAAAGAAGCGATGCTGCGAGAGTTCGAGACCAACAGCAAGCAGAACGGCTACCTGCTGTCGCAGATCTACTTCCGGTACCAGGTCCCGCAGGATCTGGGAGAATTCTTCACGCTGCCGGAGTTCTACAAGACGCTCACGGCGGCCCTGATCCAGGACGCGGCGAAGGCGTACCTGAACACGGGCAACGTCGTGCGCGTCACGCTGCTCCCGGAGGCGGCGAAGTAGCCGCGCCTGCCTGGGAAGTCCGTGTGCCCGGGGCGAGGGTTCTCGACAAAACCGCGCCCCGGGACTAATCTGCCACTGGGAGTACCGATACATGCGTCCAGCTTGGCGAATTTCTGCCGTCGTGTGCCTCGCCGTGTGCGCCCTCGCCGGGGCCAGCTTCCTGCCGCCTGCGTCTGCCCGGCAGCCGGCGGCGAACCCGTCAGCGGCAGGGCTGCGCTGGAGGCTCGTCGGGCCGTTCCGCGGCGGCCGCGTCAACGCGGTGAGCGGCGTGCCCGGTCAACCCTTCACTTACTACTACGGATCGGTGGGCGGCGGCGTCTGGAAGTCCGCGAACGCGGGACGCACGTGGAACCCGATCTTCGACAGCCAGCCGGTCGCGTCGATTGGCGCGATTGCCGTAGCGCCGTCCCATCCCAACGTCGTGTACGTCGGCACCGGCGAGAGCGACATGCGAGACTCGATCGCGTTCGGCAGCGGCGTGTACAAGTCGATCGACGCGGGTGCGACCTGGACGCACGTCGGCCTCGACGCCACGAAGCAGATTGCCCGCGTGATCGTCGATCCGAAGAACCCCGCCATCGTCTTCGTGGCCGCTCTCGGGAACGCGTATGGCCCGAGCCCGGACCGCGGCGTGTTCCGCTCGCTCGACGGCGGCGCGACCTGGCAGAAGGTGCTCTACAAGAACGACAGCGTGGGCGCCGTCGACCTGGTCTTCGATCCCGCCGACAGCAGGGTCGTCTACGCCGCCATGTGGGCGACGCGCCGCCCGCCGTGGTTTATCTACGCACCGTCGAATGGCCCGGGCGGCGGGATCTTCAAGTCGGTTGACGGCGGCACGACCTGGCTGCCGCTGACGGCCGGGCTGCCGACCGAAGGGCTCGGCCGCATCGGGCTGTCGATCTCGGCGGCCAATCCCCGCCGGGTCTACGCCATCGTGGACGCGAAGGATGGCGGGCTCTTTCGTTCGGAGGACGCCGGCGCGACCTGGGCGAAGATCTCGGGCGACGCGCGGATCTGGGGCCGCGGCTGGTACTTCGAGAAGATCACCGCCGACCCGAAGAACGCGGACATCGTCTACGTGCCCAACACGTCGATCTACAAGTCGACTGACGGCGGCGCCAGCTGGACGCCGATCAAAGGCGCCCCGGGCGGCGACGACTATCATGGCCTGTGGATCGCCCCGGAAGACCCGAACCGGATGATCACGGCGAGCGATCAGGGCGCGGTCGTGACCCTCGATGGCGCGTTGACCTGGACGTCCTGGTACAACCAGTCCACGGCGCAGCTCTACCACGTGGCGGCCGACTACCGGTTCCCGTACTGGGTCACGGGCGCGCAGCAGGACAGCGGCGCCGTCGGCACACCGACGCGCAGCCTGAACGCCGTCATCTCGATGCACGACTGGGTCGGCCTGTGCGCGGGCGGCGAGAGCGGCTACACGGCGCCCGACCCGCTGCACCCGGAGATTCTCTTCGGCGGCACCGTCACGCGCTGCAACGTCGTGACGCGGATCGGGCAGAACGTCTCGCCCGAGCGCGGGCAGGCCGGGCCGTTCCGGCACGCCTGGACGCAGCCGCTGGTGTTCTCGTCCGCGGATCCGCACGCGCTGTACTTTGCCAACCAGTACCTCTACAAGACGACGAACGGCGGAGACACGTGGACGCAGCTCAGTCCGGACCTGACGCGCGAGGATCCCGGCGTGCCGTCGAACCTCGACGCCGCGTCCGCGGCCGACGCGCCCGCGGACAAGCGCCGCGGCGTCATCTACACGATCGCGCCGTCGCCCGTGCGTGCGCCGCTCGTCTGGGTGGGCACCGACGACGGCCTGGTGCACGTTACGCCGGATAACGGCAAGACATGGCGGAACGTGACGCCGCCCGCGCTCACGCCGTGGAGCAAGGTGACGATGATCGAGGCGTCGCACAGGGACGCAGACACGGCGTACGCCGCCGTCGAGCGGCACCAGTTGCAGGACTACGAGCCGTACATCTATCGCACGCGCGACGCGGGCACGACGTGGCAGCTCATCACGAAAGGCCTGCCGCGCGGGATCTACGTTCAGACGGTCAAGGAGGACACGGTGCGGCGCGGCCTGCTCTTCGCAGGGACCGAGCGCGGCGTGTTCGTCTCGTTCAACGACGGCGACGACTGGCAGGCGCTGCAGTTGAACCTGCCGCCGACCTCGATGCGCGATCTGGCGATTCATGGAGACGATCTCATCGTCGCCACACACGGCCGCGGGTTCTGGGTGCTCGACAACATTACGCCGCTGCGCCAGTCGGACGCGTCGACACTCGCGGCCGACGTCGTGCTCTTCGTGCCGGCCGAGGCGATCAACATGCCGGCCGGGGACGAGAACGGGACGCCGCTCCCGAAAGACGAGCCGTTCGCCGAGAATCCGCCCGCCGGCGCGACGATCGACTACTACCTGAAGGCGGCCGCCACGGGCCCCGTGACGCTCGAGATTCTCGACGCAGCTGGGCAGACCATCCGGCGCTACTCGAGCGACGACCGCACGCCCCCTTACGACCCCGGCACGCTGACAATTCCCGCGCACTGGGTTCCTGTGCCCGATTCGCTGCCGGCGGCCGCGGGCATGCACCGCTGGGTGTGGGACCTTCGGCCGACGCCACAGGTTCCGGCCGCCGGCGGTCGTGGCGCGGGAGGCGGTGGCGGGTTCGCCGGCGGCGGCGGGCGCGGCGGCGGGCCGACGGCGAAGCCCGGGGCCTACACCGTGAAACTCACGGTCGACGGCAGGTCGTACACGCAGCCGCTCATCGTGAAGGCGGACCCGCGCACGAGCCGTCCGATCCAGGTGCCCTGAATCCCAGGGCCGGGGCTACATTTCTTGTGGCTCCGAGAGTAGCGTGCCTACACTACTTGTTGGATTCTCGCCGGCTCGCGAAGCCTCTTCATCAAAATCCGCCCAAAATACCGGCCTTCGCCGCTTTGCCGTGTGTCTCGTGTCGAGACACTGGACAAATGGACCCTTGAGCCGGAAGTGCGGGACGTCAAGCAGTCGCTACATCTTTTGTAGCTTCCGGCACATCGGATGAGGCGCGACGGACGTCGCAGCGAGCCGGCTGGCGCTGATGGGACGGTCCAGTTCCTGACGGTCATATACTGTGTTGTTCGTACAGGAGGTGGTATGGCAACGCGCAGGATGGTGATGATTGTCGGTGTCGCGCTCGCGACGCTGCCGGCGTGGCTCGGCGCGCAAGCCCCCAAGACGCCTACAAAGGGCGGAGCGGCCGCGCAGCAACCGATTCGCGTGACGTCGACGAACCCCGCGCTCCGCCTGAAGGGCTTCGACGAGCACCAGGCGATGACGAGGTCATCGCCGTTCAAGGACCTCGCGTGGCAGTTCCTCGGCCCGAAGAACATCAGCGGCCGTTCCACCGACATCGCGGTGGTCGGGCCGCGCGGCAGAAGCTACACGATCTATGTCGCGACCGCGAGCGGCGGGTTGTGGAAGACCCAGAACGAAGCGACGACGTGGCAGCCGGTGTTCGAGCAGGGGCCGGCGACAACTATCGGTGATGTCACCGTCGCCCCGTCGAATCCGGACATCGTGTGGATCGGCACCGGGGAGTCCAACATCTTCCGGAGTTCCCAGGCCGGCGCCGGCGTGTACAAGTCGACGGATGCGGGGAAGACGTGGCAGCACATGGGGCTGGCCGACACGTACACGATTTCGCGCATCGCGATTCACCCGACGAACCCCGACGTGGTGTGGGTCGCGGCGTCGGGGCACGAGTGGACCAACAACGCCGACCGCGGCGTCTACAGGACGACGGACGGCGGCACGACCTGGGAGAAGCAGCTCTTCGTCAACGACAGAACCGGCGCGATCGACCTCGTGATGGATCCGTCCGATCCGAACACGCTGTACGCGAGCACGTGGCAGCGCATCCGGCAGAAGTGGAACGATCCGCGCAACTTCCCCGACTATGCAGGCAGCAGCATTTACAAGTCGACTAATGCCGGCAAGATCTGGACGCCGATCACGAAGGGGCTGCCGGACCCGAAGTTCCGGGGCCGCATCGGAATCGACGTGTGCAGGAGCAGGCCGAACGTCGTGTATGCCTTCGTCGACAACTACGAGATCTCGCGCGAGCCGACGGAGGAGGAGAAGAACGACCCGTACGGGCTGCCCTCGTCGGGCTTCATCAAGGGCGCCACGGTCTACCGCTCCGACGACAAGGGGGAGACGTGGACCCAGGTGAGCGGTCTCACGCCTGAGCAGAAAACCTTCATGGAGCGGTCGTCGAACACGTACGGCTGGGTGTTCGGCCAGATCCGCGCCGACCCGAGCGATCCGAACACGGTCTACACGATGGGCCTGGCCCTGAACGCGTCGTACGACGGCGGCAAGACGTTCACGCGTCTCCAGACGCCCGGCAGCGATCACCATGGCCTGTGGATCGATCCCGACAACTCGAACTACCTGATCAACGTGTTCGACCAGGGCTTCGCCCTCTCCTACGACCGCGGCGCCACCTGGAAGGACTCTCGGCTCACGCTGCCCCTCGCGCAGTTCTTCAACATTTCGTACGACATGGACACGCCGTTCCGCGTCTATGGGTCGATGCAGGACCATGGCAGCTTCCGCGGGATCGGCGACCTGAGCCGCGGCCGCGACCGGATTCCCACGGTGGACTTCGAGAGCGCGCCGGGCGGGGAGGGATCGACGCATGCGATCGACCCTGCCGATTCCAATATCGTCTACTCGTCCGGGTTCTACGGGACCGTGTCGCGCAGTGACCTGAGCAAGCCGCGCGGCCATGCGCTCCGCAGCAAGGAACTGCTGCCCGAGCGTTACCCGGACGAGCCGCGGCTCAGGGGCGAGTGGCTGGCGCCGACGATCCTGTCGCCGCACAGCAACCAGATCCTGTACCACGGGATGCAGTGCCTCTTCATGTCGCGCGACCGCGGCGACACGTGGGACGTCATCAGTCCGGACCTGACGTACAACACCGCGTCGGAGAAGGGAGACATCCCCTATCACACGATCTTCACCATCTCGGAGTCGCCGCTGCGCGCGGGGCTGATCTACGTGGGCACCGACGATGGGAAGGTCCATGTGACGAAGGACGGCGGGAAGGCCTGGACGGAGATCGTGGCCGGCCTGCCGTACCAGAAGTGGGTCTCGCGCGTCGTCGCGTCGGCCTACGACATCGGCACCGTCTACATGACGCAGAACGGGAAGCGCGACGACGACTTCACGCCGTACGTGTGGAAGTCGACGGACTTCGGCAAGACGTGGACCGGCATCGCGGCGAACATCCCGATCGGGCCGGTCAACGTGATCCGCGAAGACCCGGTGGACAAGAAGATCCTGTATCTCGGGACCGACTCGGGGGTGTACGTCACGACGGACGGCGGTAAGGCGTGGAACACGATTGGGACCAACCTGCCGACGGCGTACGTGCACGACCTCATCATTCACCCGCGCGACAACATGATGGTAATTGCAACACACGGGCGCGGCATGTGGGTGGTCGACGTTGAACCGATCAACAAGAAGTCGACCCGACTGCGGCGGCCCTTCGAGAACTAGACACCGGCTCGAATCCAGCAGCACCACGATCGGAATTAGTAAGCCATTCGGAATCATGCAGTTGCGGGACGGACTGCGTGGGGCGTCCGACGGATTGGATCAGACGTTGCCGGGATTCCGTCGGCAGGACCCGCCGGGTCCATCGGCCTGCCGAGAACTTGTCAGGGGCACAGATTCCATCATACGGAATCTGTCCAACCAGCACGTCTACATGGTTTTGCACAAACGAACATCGCCCTGAACGAGCGTTCAAAGCGGCACTGAACTTGCTGGTTCAGGATCAACCGGTCCGCCGGTGCTGGGGTCCGCTGGTTCTTCGGCTTGAAGTCATGCGGTTGGTAGCCCCTATTCATCACCACGGAGTCGAGCCTCGCCCCCTCGGGCCGATGCTCGCGTCGAAAGGGAAGCCCTAATGCGTCGAATCCTGTTCGTCATGACGCTCGTGGCGGCTTTCGCCTTGCTCGCAGGCTCGTCGGCCTTCGCGCAGGCGCCAGCCACCTGGAGCGTCACGGACTGCCAGGCCTGCCACGAGAAGGCCCTGGGTCCGAGTTTCGAACACAGCAAGCACGCCAAGATCGACCAGAGCTGTGCGAGCTGCCACCAGAACGTTGGCGAGCATGCCAAGGCTCAGATGAACGGCGAGACGAACGGTCCCGTGCCGTCCCTCAAGAAGCTCACGGCGAACGCCATCAACGCGACCTGCCTGACGTGCCACGAGAAGGCCAACCAGGCGAACTACCTGACCAGCATGCACGCGCGCCGCAACGTGGCCTGCACCGAATGCCACAGCATTCACAACTACCAGTCGGCGAAGGCGCAGTTGAAGACCAAGCTGGACCCGGACACGTGCTTCACGTGCCACAAGTCCGAGCGCGCGAAGTCCATGCGCTCGTCGCACCACCCGGTCCGCGAAGGCAAGATGGCCTGCGCGAGCTGCCACAACCCGCACGACGGCAACGCGCCCAAGATGCTGAAGGCCGACTCGGTGAACGAGCTCTGCTACACCTGCCATGCCGAGAAGCGCGGGCCCTTCCTGTTCGAGCATGCCCCGGTCCGCGAGGACTGCGTGTCCTGCCACGAACCGCACGGCACGAACCACACGCGGCTGCTGTCGCAGAAACTGCCGAATCTCTGCTGGAACTGCCACCTTTCAGGTTCGGGCCACTTCGGCTCGGGCGACAACGCGTCCACGGAAAAGGGTGTCCAGGTTGCGCCGGCGGGCGCTCCGACGGGCTACCCGACCGTGAACTCGCGCTTCATCGAGCGGAGCTGCAGGATGTGCCACGTGAAGCTCCACGGCTCCAACCACCCGTCCGGCGCATATTTTGTGAGGTAAGCCATGAAGCGAAACACAATCGTCACCGTGCTTCTCGCTTGTGGCTTGCTCCTGGCGGCCACACCACTCTTCGCCCAGACGGCGGCGCCAGCGGCGTCGTCGAACTGGTTCACCGGCAAGGCCAGCGTGCTCTTGCTGGGCCGGGACAACGTAGACTCGTCGAAGTTCCTGGAGTACCGGGAGGTCCCGAAGGGCGTCTCGATGCCGGTGTTCAGCCTGGCGGGCAGCCACAACGGCATCGACTATGCCCTGACGGGTCAGAACATCTATCAGTGGGACGAGCGGTACATGGGCCACGCCGACCTGAGCTGGCTCGGTGTGGCGTTCGACTACAACTCCATCGTCCACAACATGGGGTTCAACGGGCATACGCTCTACAGCGAGACGGCACCGGGCGTGTGGAAGATGAGCGCCGCGACGCGGACGTACCTCGGGAACGCGGCGATCGCTGAGCCTACAGCGACGCGTATCTATCCCTTCTACGCCAATCTGCTGGCGCCGACGCTGGCCGCGGCCAACTCGACCGATCTGACGAGCCTGCGCCAGCGCGGTGACGTGGCGTTCGACCTCGGCAAGAAGCTGCCGTTCGACCTCCAGTTCACCTACATGCGCGAGCTCAAGACCGGCGCCCGCGGCGAGAGCAGCGGCGACATCCTCGGGGCGATCAGCCCCGTGGTGGCGGCACCCGAGACGATGGACGAGGTCACGCAGGACATCGGCATCCGGTGGGCCTACAACTTCAAGTCCGGCAACGTGTACGCGCGGTACAACCGCAACACCTACACGGACAACCTGGACGCGCTGGTCATCGACAACCCGTTCCTCGCGGTCGACACGGTCTATACGGCGGCCACGGTCCCCGGCGGGCCGGCGGCGGCACGCTTCAGCACGTCGCCCGACAACGAAGCGAGCCGCGGCGCGTTCGGCGTTCTCTTCAAGATGAAGAAGCAGACGCGGTTCTCCGCCGACTTCGCGATGAACACCTGGACGCAGGACGAGGCCTTCCTGCCGTACACGAACAACTCGGCCGCCCTCACGCTGACGGGTGCGCCGACCAACAGCACGTCGTCGCTCCCGCAGAAGTCGTTCGGCGGCAAGATCAACACCTCGATGTACAACTTCGCGTTCTCGTCGAGGCCGGTTGAGGCGCTGTCGGTCCGCATGAAGTACCGCGTGTACGACCTGACGAACAAGACGAATCGCTACGTCATCACGGGCGACGCGTCCGCCAGTCCGGACCGGACGTTCTCGGCCGTGACGCCGACTGCGGAAGACCCGTACGGGCATGCGACGGCCAACCACTACGACAACTCGTCGAAGCGGTTCGACCTGCAGGCCAGCTACGACATCAAGGACCTGACGCTCGAAGGCTCCTACCGCAACGGGAAGCTCGAGCGGACGAGTCGTGAGGCGGAATCCGGCAAGGAGAACACGTACGGCATCGCGGCCGTCTACCACGCCAACGACATGTTCGGGTTCAAGGCGATGTACGACTCGTACAAGCGGACGGCCGACGGCACCACGGTCAACGGCTTCCAGGAAGACGAGTCCGAGAAGACCACGAAGCGGACCGGTCTCCAGTTCGAGTTCACGCCGGCCGACAAGTTCGACGTGGGCTTCACCTACTACAAGAACGACCGGGACTACCCGAACCGGCCGAACCGCTCAGCGTCGACGCCCGGCACGCAGGCCGGCCTGCTGAATGCGAAGTACGACACCTACACGGTCGATTTCGGCTACAGGCCGAACGAGCGCACCGAGCTCGACTTCTGGTACACCTACGAGAAGAACCAGGCGACCAACCAGTGGGTCACGCTGGTCAGCGGCACGACCAACGTCAACAACCAGCTGAACTACGCCGGCAACGACAAGGGCAACAGCTTCGGTGTGAACGCCGACTTCCAGATCGTGCCCGACAAGTGGAAGCTGTCGTTCATGTTCACCCAGCAGAAGATCGACGGGTTCATGGACGTCACCTCCAACACGTCGGGTGCGACGGGCTGCTGCAGCTTCTACATCGGCCGCACGACCCTGAACCCGGCCGGTGCGCAGGACTTCGCCGACTACGACGACACGCAGTGGACGACGGCGAACCTGAACCTCGCCTACACCTACAACGCGAAGGCGACGCTGAGCGTCGGGTACGCGTACGACAAGTACACCTACGCTGACGCGTTCAACGCCAGCTCGTCACTCTTCCCGCAGGCCGTCCTGTTCTACCTGCAGGAGAACAACGGGAACTACTCGGCGAACGTCGTCTACACGAAGCTGACCGTCCGCTTCTAGACGACCGCATCAGGCTTTCTCTACCCGCCGTGGGTTGGCATCGCGCCAGCCCACGGCGTTTCTTTTGTACGTATGCTGGGAACCGACGCCTTCGTCGTGGGGTCCGTTGCCGTGCCTTCCGCGCGGTGCGGGGTCCGGCTTCAGCCGGACCGGCTCACTCTTCCGGTTTGAACACCAGCGAGGCGCCGTTGGTGCAGTAGCGTTCGCCAGTCGGCTGCGGACCGTCCGGGAAAACATGACCGAGATGTCCCCCGCACTGGCTGCAGTGAATCTCGACCCGTCGCATGCCCAGTGTTGAGTCCTCGGCTGTCCCGACCGCGTGATCACTCGCTGCGTAGAAGCTGGGCCACCCACTCCCGCTCTCGTACTTGGCGTCCGACGAGAACAGTTCCTGTCCGCAGCCCGCGCACACGAAGACACCCGGGCGATGTTCGTGGAGCAGCGGGCTCGTGCCCGGATGCTCTGTGTCGTGCTTCCGGAGCACGGCGTACTGCTTCGGCGTCAGCGTCGCCCGCCACTCATCGTCGGTCTTGTCCACGGGCGACATCCCCTCAGGCGGCCGGTCGCGGCGGGAGCCGGTCAAACGGCACGCCAAGCTCCCTGGCGATCGCGCGCAGCGACTCCTGCACGAGTCGCACGTTGCGCGGTCCCGTGCGGAGCAGGTGTTTCTGGGCGGACGGCAGCGCTTCGAGGTCCTGGTTCTGGTACTTGAAGGACAGCACTTTCGCGACGAGCGCCTCGTTGCCATCCGGGGCCGGCGTCTGCAGCAACACGACGATGGCCTTTTCGACGGCAGCGTCGATGTCGCCGTCCGGGTGCCCGAGTTCCTTGTAGGCCTCGATCAGGCGGGGCTTCAGCAGCGAATACGTCCGCGCGACGCCCGGGGCGTCCAGCGAGGCCGCGGTGTCGGCGATCCCGTCGTACCGACCGAACGCGCGCGGGTCAATCGCCAGCGTGTTGCCGCGGTTCTCGGCGCGGAATGGCGCCCTGGGCGCGAGCACGCGCAGATGACGCGCGGGCGACTCGCCGCCGGCCACGTTGTCGATGCAGACAACGAGATTCCGGATCAGCCCGTCGGTGGCCAGCCATGCGACCAGCTCGGGCTTCGACGAGAGCTTGCCGACCAGGTCGCGCACGAGGGGATCGGTCAGCACGAGCGGCGGCAGATCGATCGGCTGGACGTCCGGACCGAGACCGCCGCGCGCGGCGGGTGGAGCCACCGGTTTCGCCGTCTCGGTCGCGGCCCGCTTCGGCTCGTCGGCAGGCTTTCGGAACCAGTAGACCGC
>JAPKZP010000611.1 GCA_026393735.1 Acidobacteriota bacterium | reverse complement strand
GTCGTCCTCGCTCTCGCAGGAGTCTTCGATCGGGCCCTGGTAGAGGACAATGCGATCGGGCAGCGTGTTGCCGTGGTCCCAGCGCCGCTCGGTCAGCGGCGTGCCCTGGTACAGGCCGAACAGCGTGTCGGGTGGATCGATCTCCATCTCGTCGAGCAGGTCATCCGGCGGCTCGTCTTCAACCATGACCGCGATGTTGTGGAGTTCGTCCCGGAAACGCGCGGGAATGGTCCGGATGGCTTCGGCGACCAGTTGCTCGAAGCGGGCGCGTCTCACCGTCGTTTACCCGAGGCCCGTGCCGGCCCCTTTCGTGCGGGGCGGCGAGCCGCCTTCGGACGTCCCGGGAGAGCGCCACGCGCGACGGCGGGGCGCCCCGACCGGGTCCTGAAATCGCACAGGGCATTGGCCGCGCATTGCTCGCAGAGCGGCGTGGGCTTGCAGATCCGACGGCCGTGGAGAATCAACGTATCCGACGCCCGCGTCCACCAGGCGGGCGACAACGCGCCTGTCACCTGCTGCTCGACGCGTTCCGGATCGTCGGACTTCGCGATGCCCAGACGGTTGGCGACCCGCAGCACGTGGCGGTCCACCGGGAACCCCGGCACCCCGAGCGCGTGCCCGAGTACGACGTTCGCCGTCTTGCGGCCGACCCCTGGGAGCTTCACCAGCGCGTCCATGGTCCGAGGGACCTCGCCGCCATGGCGGCCCACGAGCGCGGCCGACATGCCGAGAAGCGACCGCGTCTTCTGCCGGAAGAAACCCGTGGCGTGCACGAGCTGTTCGACATCTTCGACGGGCGCGGCCGCGAGGGCCTGCGCCGTCGGGTACGTCGCTAAGAGGTGCGGGGTGACCAGGTTCACACCCGCATCCGTCGCCTGCGCCGACAGAATCGTCGCGACGAGCAGCTCGAACGCGTTCGAGTGCTTCAATTCGGTGTCGGCGTTCGGATGCTGCCGGCCCAGTGCGTCGAGAATCGCCTGGACGGCATCCGGGGTCTTCACCTAGTGCACCGGGCCTTTCGACCAGCCGACGTTGGCATAGGACTCGTTGAACGACCGCAGCTGTTCCTGGAGCGCGGCAATGAGGCTTGGCAGCACCTGGACCGGGACCACGACACGGGCGCGCACAGGAGCTCGCACGGTGTGGTCCTGCTGGGCGTGCTGAAGGTCCTGGTCGGAGAGCGGCTGCACTTCGCAGAACGTCAGCGTGAAGTCGAAGGGCGTGTGCGAGACAGCGCAGAAATTCGCGTAGGTCCGCGGCTCGTCGGGCGTCTCCGCCGGGACAATCGTGAAATTGATCTGACGGGGTTCATCGGCCATGGGAAGCGCTCCGGTCGGGGACGGGCTGCCACCGATTCCGGTCCACGGAGCCACGGGCGACGCAGTCGCCGCAATCCGGTGACGGAACCGACTTCAGTAACGACGCATGACGCCGACGACGACGCCCTGGATCTGCAGGTGATCCGCCGCGACCACAAGCGGCTGCATGGCCGGATTGGCCGGCTGGAGCCGCACGTGCCCGTTCTCGCGGTAGAACTTCTTCAGCGTGACGTCGGATCCGCCGAGAAGGGCAATCACCATCTCGCCATTTTCCGCCGTCTTGCGGTCCTCGACGATGACAAAATCGCCGTCGCGAATCTGCTCGTCGATCATCGAGTCGCCGCGCACCTTGAGCACGTACGTGTCGCGTTTGCCGACGAGATCCTCGGGCACCGCAATCGTCTCGGTGCTGGCAATCGCCTCGATTGGCGCGCCTGCAGCGACGAATCCGAGGAGCGGCAGTTCGAGCGCGCGTCCGCCGCCGCGCGTGGGGACCATCTCGACGGACCGGCTCCGGTTCCAGGCCCGGCGGATGAAACCCTTCTCCTGCAGATTGGTCAGGTGCTTGTGTACGGTGGCCAGCGAAGAAAGGCCGAATCGACGGCCGATCTCCTCGAGACTGGGTGCGTACCCGTGCTGCTGGATGAACTCCGCGAGGTAGTCGAGAATCTCGCGCTGCCGTTTTGTGAGTGGGAGTGCCACGTGACCGCCCTCCTGGAAGCGTTGCGTCCCGGCGCACGTGCATTCTCCGCAAAGGAAAGGCGAAAGTCAAATCACGTGTTAGGATCGCCTCCCGGAATGTCACTTTCTGTTCGCCCGCCAGTCTAAGGTTGAAGGACTGGAGAGGGCCCGATCGATGCCGATCCGTGCCGGTGAGTGGCTGGCCCATGGCAGTCAACCCGAGTGGACGATGACCGTGGTGGAGAAGACCCAGGGTGCACCACGAGATGCGGGGCCCCTGGCGGAGCTTGATGATCACGGCCTGGTCGCGGCGTGTCTCGCCGGTCGCCGGGACGCGTTCGATCTCCTCGTCGATCGGCACAAGCGGTCGGTGTACCTGCTGTGCTATCGATTCGTCGGCACGCACGAAGACGCCTCAGACCTCTCGCAGGACGTGTTCCTGCGCGCGTACCGGGGATTGCGGCGCTTTCGCGGGGATTCCAGCTTCGCGACGTGGCTCTATCGGATCGGCGTGAACGTGTGCTTGAACCGCGTCTCGATGCGTCAGCCTCTCCAGCGGTCGCTCGATGAAATGCCGAACCTGGCGGCGCCGCAGGCGGACCCTGCCGTGGCGCTCGTGCGCCGCGAGGAGGCTCGCCGCGTCAGGGCGGCCGTGGCGCGGCTGCCGCGCAAGCAGCGTACGGCGCTCATCCTGCGCGTGTATCACGATCTGCCGCACAAAGAGATCGCCAGCGCGCTTGGCACGTCGGTCGGGGCGGTGAAGGCGAACTTCTTCCACGCGCTCGCCAACCTCAAGAAGTTGCTGGCGGCGGACACGAGGTCGGGATCATGAAACACCTCTCTCCGGCTCAACTCGTGGATGTCGTGGAGGGCACGGCCGGCGACACCCTTACAGCGCATTGCGCGGGGTGTCCCGCGTGCCGGACGAAGGCCGACGAACTGCGCGCCACACTCGCCGTGACATCTGCCAACGAGGTGCCGGAGCCATCGCCGTTGTTCTGGGACCACTTGTCGGCCCGTGTCGCGCGCGCCGTCCGGGACGAACCGGTGCCCGGGGCATGGTGGCAGCGATGGACGTGGCAGTGGGTTCCGCTGTCGGCGGCGGCGATGGTGCTGATCGCGGTGGGCTTCGGCGTGTCATGGCGGGGGATCTCGATCGTTGCGTCGCACCCGGCGTCCGAACTCGCGCTCGGTCCCGCCGTTCCGCTGGACGGGATCGAGCGGCTCGATGCGGGCGAGTCATCGGACGTGTCGTGGACCCTGATGACGGACCTTTCCTCGACGGTTGCCGCCGACGAGACGCTCGGTGCGGAACTGCCGGTCCTGCCGGACGCTGCGGATCGGGCGCTGCACCACCTGACCGAGCCCGAGCAGGCGGAACTGATCAGGATTCTGCACGAAGAGATGGGGCCTTCCGCGCGAATGGCACCCCGGCCGGCCCGCAAGTAACGAGTGTGGATCAGACGAAGGAAGGACGACGATGCGCCTACGACTCACGCTCCTGGTGATCCTAAGTGGCTCGCTGGTTCTCGTCGGACGCAGTTCGGCCCAGACGACGTCGGCGACGGATCCGAAGCCGGGCGCCGCCGCGGACGCGTCGAGAGGGAGACAGGGGATGGGCCGCGGCCCCGGGGCGGGCCGCGGGTCGGGGCAGGGCGCCGACGGTGTCGGATTGGCGGAGTTGCAGCGCCTGTTCGACGCGTATTTCATGCTGCAGGCGCAGGACGCGCTGAAGCTCGACGAGGCGCAGTTCGCGCCGTTTCTGACCAGGCTCAAGGCCCTCCAGGAGACCCGGCGCCGCAACGAACAGGCGCGCGTCGAACTTGTCGCGGGACTCGCCAGGCTGACCGGCCCGGGACAGCCGATCGACGAAACGCTCGTGAAAGAGAAACTGCGTGCGTTGCAGGAGGCCGACGGCCGGGCGGCCGCGGAACTGCGCAAGGCGTACGAGGCGCTGGACCAGGTACTGGACATCGAGCGGCAGGCGCGCTTCCGTGTCTTCGAGCAGAACATGGAGCGCCGGAAGTTCGAACTGATGCTGAGAGCGCGGCGGGCCGAGGCGGGCCGCGTGGCCCCCGGGAAGCGGCCCTGAGGCGTGCTAGACTCGACTCGTGCGGGCCGTCGCTGTCGTCCTCTGTGCCTGGTCGGTTTTGGCGCCTGATCTCGTCGTTGCGCAGCGCGATCAGCCGTTGCCGTTCTCTGCGGCCGACGCCGATCACTTCGCCCAGAAGCTCTCCCGCATCGTCCTGAACGCGGAGACGCTGCCTCCCGGGGATCGCGGGCGCGCTCGGACGATCGTCACGGAGCCCGAAGTCAATGCGTACCTCCGCTACCGGGCGCAGGCGCAACTGCCTGCCGGGGTGATTGAGCCCTACGTCCAGGCGGTTGGGGGCGGGCGCGTGGTCGGCGTCGCGACGGTGGACCTCGACGCGGTTCGCGAGTCACAGAAACGCGGCTGGCTCGACCCGATGCGCCTGCTGCGAGGGCGGCTGCCCGTGAACGCGACGGGGATCCTCCACGCCCGTGACGGCGTGGCGCAGTTCGAACTGGAATCGGCGAGCGCCGGCGGCGTCCCGATTCCCAAGAGCCTGCTGCAGGAGCTCGTCGCCTACTACTCGCGCACGCCGGCGCATCCGGAAGGGCTCGGCCTCGACGCGCCATTCGAACTGCCTGCCGGCATCCGGGAGATCTCGGTTGAGGC
>JAPKZP010000139.1 GCA_026393735.1 Acidobacteriota bacterium | reverse complement strand
GCCGGACGGCCCGTTCGCGGCCCTGAACGTGATCGAGGGAAACCGCGGCCTGTTCGACGGCACAAACGCCGAGGGTACGCACAGCACCGCCGCCCTGGCGAAGCTGCTCCGGGCGCCGGTTGTTCTCGTGCTCACCGTGCGCAAGATGACCGCGACGGCCGCTGCGCTCGTCCGCGGCTGCCAGGCGCTCGATCCCGATCTTCGGATTGCCGGCGTGATCCTCAACCAGGTGGCCGGACGACGACACGAGGCGGTGGCGCGAGAGGCCATCGAACGCGCCTGCGGCGTGCCCGTGCTCGGCGCAATCCCGCGGCTCGACGAACCGGACCTGATTCCCGGCCGGCATCTGGGTCTCGTCACGCCGCTCGAGCACCCCTCGATTGAGCGCGTGGCCGGGGCGCTTCGGAGGGTCGCCTGCGATCACCTCGATCTCGACCGACTCCTCCAGAGCGCCGCCGCCCGGGCAGGTGACGAAGTTGTGCCTCCGGTCGAGCACGCGGAGGGTCCGATCGTCCCGTCCCGGCCTGTCTCGATCGGATACCTCTCGGACTCCGCCTTCAGCTTCTACTATCCCGAGAACCTCGAGGCCCTCGAGGCTCGAGGCGCGACGGTCGTGCCCCTGTCGTCACTGGCGGGCGGCCCACTCCCGCCGGGCCTTGGCGCTCTCTACATCGGCGGCGGGTTTCCCGAAACACATGCGGCCGCCCTCGCGGCCAATCGTCCGCTGCTCGATTCGCTCCGCGCATCGGCGGCACGAGGACTGCCGATCTATGCTGAGTGCGGCGGCCTGATGCTGCTGGCGACTACGGTCACCTGGCTTGGCCGGCGGCACGCGATGGCCGGTGTGCTCCCGGTCGATATCGAGGTGCTCGACGCCCCTCAAGGCCACGGGTACGTGGTGCTGTCGGTCGACCGGCCGAACCCCTTCTTCGCTGTGGGGTGTCAGATCCGCGCGCACGAATTCCACTACTCGCGCATCGTCGGCCCGGTGCCCGGCACGGTGTGCGCCGTGCTCAGAGGCACGGGTTGTGGCGGCGGCCGGGACGCGATCGTAGTAGACCAGGTCTGGGCCAGCTACGCGCACCTGCATGCGGCTGGGGTGCCGGCCTGGGCAGATGGCATGATCCGAGCGGCCCGCGGGCACATGGAGAGGGCAGGCGACGCGCCATGAGCGGCGATTCTCATCGCAGTTGGCCCCACCCGATCTTCCTCGACCTCAGCGGCCAGCCCGTCCTGGTCGTCGGCGGCGGAACGGTCGCGGAACGGAAGATTGAGACACTGCTCGAGTCGGGCGCGTCCATCACGGTCGTGAGCCCGGACGTCACCGATCTGATTGCGAGACAGGCCGGGGAGGGCCGCCTCACGCACCACCCGCGCACATACCGGAGGGGAGATCTCAACGGGTTCAGGCTGGCATATGCGGCGACATCGGACCGGCAGGTGAACCAGGCGGTCCGCGACGAGGCGAAGGATGCGGCGATCTGGTTCAACGCGATCGACAAGCCCGATCTCTGCGACTTCATCTCCCCCGCGATTGTGCGGCGCGGCGACCTGACGATTGCCGTGTCCACGAACGGCCGGTGCCCGGCCCTCGCCAAGAGGATTCGTGAAGACCTCGAGCAAAAGTACGGGCCGGAGTACGCGGATCTCGTTGAAGAGATGGGGCAGGCCCGCGACCGGGAGAAGGCCGGAACAGCCGAGGCGGCGTCCGGTCCGCCGGCGGGGACCGTGTACCTCGTCGGTGCGGGGCCAGGCGACCCGGAGCTGTTCACGCTCAAAGGGCGGCGCTTCCTCGAGCGCGCGGACACCGTGGTCTACGATGCGCTGGTCGACCCGCACCTGCTTGAGGCGTGCCGGCCGTCGGCGGCGCGCGTGTATGTCGGCAAGCGAAGCGGATGCCACGCGCGGTCGCAGGACGAGATCAACAGTCTCCTCATAGCCGAGGCGAAGGCCGGGCGGACCGTGGTCCGCCTCAAAGGGGGCGATCCGTTCCTCTTCGGGCGGGGCGGCGAGGAGGCCGAGGCGCTGGTTGATGCCGGCATTGCGTACGAAGTC
>JAPKZP010000740.1 GCA_026393735.1 Acidobacteriota bacterium | reverse complement strand
GCCGGCGCCGCCGCGATCGCGGGCAACGCGATCGCCTGCCTGGTCGCCGCGCCCCTCGCCTTCCCGATTGCCGCCGTGCACGCGACCGATGTCTTCGGCGTGGTGTTCCTGGGCGTCTTCCAGGTGGGCGGCGCGTACCTCCTGCTGTCGCGTGGGATTCGGCACGTGCCCGCCGCGAGCGCGTCGCTGCTCCTGCTGGTGGAACCTGCGCTGAGCCCTGTGTGGGCCTGGCTGGTGCACCACGAAGCGCCAGGATTCTGGCCGCTCGTCGGCGGCGCGCTGATCGTGGGGGCCGCCTCCGCGTCCACGTGGCGCGACTCGAGAGTTCCGGTGCTGGAGTAGGCGGCGCCTATCACCTGACATGGCGATGACGGATGCCTTTTGCAGCGGCGAGCGCTACGACGCGATTGGGTCCGCCGTACACAGAACCGCGGGGTTCCCGGTGTCATGGTGTCTGACCCCCGTGTGACCCCGCGTCCTTGAAAACTGGTCGGGATGACTGGATTCGAACCAGCGACCCCCTGAACCCCATTCAGGTGCGCTACCAGGCTGCGCTACATCCCGACAAACCGTCAGCCCCTTGCGTCACTTCGCCCGGGGCGTTCGCTTCTTCCCGCCCGACTTCGGACCGGCATCCGAACCACGACCCGACGCCGCGCCGCCCGCGTCGAACTCCAACAACGTCGGCTGCGCCCGCGGAGGCCAGCTTACCACGTCGGCCCGCGTCGGGGTCCCGCCCAGCAGATCAAGCAGGGCCCGCAACTCGCGCTTGATCCCGTCCAACTTGCTGCGCGTGTCGCTGTCGGCGCCGGCTCTCGACGTCGCTGCCGCAGTCCTCTCGAGCTCGGGCGCTTCGTCTTCGTCGATGCGCCGACGGGCTCCGGCGAGCGTCAGTCCCTCGACGAACACCAACTGCCTGATGCGCAGCACGCGCTCAACATCCGCCCGTCGGTACACGCGAGGAGCCCCGGCGGTTCGAGCGTACCCGAGCGAGGAGAACTCAAGCTCCCACGACCGGAGCACGTAGGGCTGCACACCCGCCAATTCGCAGACTTCGGATGCCTTGAACAGGTCCCGATCCGGAATCTCTATGACTGTGTCAGCCACGTAACTCCTGAAAAGTATACCACGGGCGACGGCGCCGCCCGGTCAGCCGCGGCGGCCGCGCGCACGGACCTGGATGCGCACGGGCGATCCGGCGAAGCCAAATGTCTTCCGCAGCTGGTTGACCAGGAACCGCTCGTAGGAGAAGTGGAACGTGGTCGCGATGTTCGTGAAGAAGACGAACGTCGGCGGCGCGACGCCGACCTGCGTCGCGTAGAGGACGCGCACCTCCCGCGGCCCGGGGCTCGCTGGCGGATGCTTGGACGTCACCATCTCCACGAACCGGTTCAACTCACCGGTCGGCACCCTCCTCCGCTGCGCGTCGGCCACCTTGTCGATCGTCTCGAGCAGCTTCGGGACCCGTTCGCCCGTGACCGCTGAGATGTGGAGCACGGGCGCGAAGTCGAGGAACTTCATCTGCCGCGCGAGTTCCTCGTCGAAGATCCTCGGGCCGTTGGGGCCGCGCTCCTTCATGAGATCCCACTTGTTCGCCGCAATGATGAGCCCGCGCCCGGCTTTTTCCGCCGCGCCCGCAATCGCCGCATCCTGATCGGTCGGACCCTCGACGGAGTCGAGGACGAGCACGACCACGTCCGCGCGATCGATGGCGCGCTTGGCCTGCATCACGCTCAGGCTCTCGACGGCTCCCGACTGCCCCACCCGCCCAGGCCGCCGTATGCCCGCGGTGTCGACGATGCGGAACTGGCGTCGGCGCCACTGGAGCACGGTGTCGATCGCGTCTCGCGTCGTGCCCGGCATGTCGCTCACGAGGACGCGCTCTTCCCGGAGCAACCTGTTGACGAGG
>JAPKZP010000113.1 GCA_026393735.1 Acidobacteriota bacterium | reverse complement strand
CGGCCGGCGCCGCCCGGCGGGGCGCCCGGCGCGTTGCGCGAACCGCTCCCCGGAATGTCGCCGCCAGGCAGGTCCGCCGGGATGGGCGCGTTCATGTCTCCGCGGTTCGGGCCGGTTCTGCCCCCCAACCCGGCCCCCGGGAGATTGTCCGCGATGTTCCCGGTGGAGCTGCCCGCCAGGTTGGCCGCGAGGGCGCCGGTCAGATTCCCGGTGAGGTTGCCCGCCATGCTGTTTCCGGCTGGGCCACCGCCCGGCGCACTGCCGAGCGTGGTGCCAGGCCCACTGCCGGCCGTGCTGCCGGGCGCGGAGTTGGCCCCCGAGAGATTGGCGGCCAGGCCACCCGCAAGGTTCCCCGCCATGCCTGCTGTCGTGGACAATCCAGCGGGGCCCGTGGCGCCGCTCGGCCCGGTTGCTCCCGCCGCAGATCCCGGGGTTCGTCCCCCTCCTGGCGCCGTGCCGGCGGGCGGCACCGCGACCATTCCGCCCGCGAGCGCCGACGTGCGCCCGCCCGACGCGTTGCCGGAAGCCGAAGGCGTACCGCCGGCCGTGGCCGACGCGCCGCCGCATCCGTCGCCCGAGCCGGACGCGCCGGATGAGACCCGGCAGCCGAGCGTGGCGATCGCCGTCGACAGTTCCGTGCGGAATGTCACCATGATGCCGACGATGATGGCCACCATCAGGCCGGCGATGACGATGTACTCGGCGCTTGTCGCGCCGGTTTGGTTGCGGCGCAGGGTTGCAAGCCGGAGCATGTACGCCCCTCTTTCCTGCCGGTCCGCGCGGATGGGGGAGATGCCGCACGCGGCCGGCGTCTGGATGGGATCACGCATGAGGACGCTGTAGACGCGCCAAAGGTATGCGGCTCGGCCAGGCAAAGTCAAGCCGCGCGCCGGCCGCGCGACGGCACCTGCTGCTGCTCCGCCGACGATACGGCTGGATTCTCCTCAAGCAACCAAACTCCGTGTATAATAGTAGGAAATTCATCATTACTGCTGCCGACCGGACCGGTTGGGCTGGCTGCTTCCTGTTGACTCTTTCTTCCTTCCTCTCGTCTCTCGCCTGTCTTCATACGCAATACCGCTTCTGCGCGCGTCACGGTGGCCGTTGCCGGGCCGCGCTCATTGTTCACCGACGATCGGGACATCCGAGAGGGAAGCAACACCATGCTGATTCGCACCCGGCTTCTGCGCCGTGCTTTGCTTGCGGCCGGCCTGGTGGCCGTTTCACAAGTCGGCGGGCCCACGCCCGCTCAAGCCGTCTCCCGCCCACCGAACATCCTGTTCATCATTCTCGACGACGTGGGGAAGGACCAATTGGCGGCCTTCAACCCGCTGGCGCCCACCGCCGCGCTGACGCCGAACCTCAACGCCATCGTCGCCGCAGGCGTGAAGTTCACGAACCTGTACACGATGCCGGAGTGCTCGCCCAGCCGCGCGACCTTCTTTACCGGGCGCTACCCGCAACGCACCGGCGTCACCGCCGCCATTCTCGATCAGAATCTGACGGCGTCGCAGCTCTCGCCCTTCGAAGTCACCACGCCGCAGGTGCTCGCCGCAGCCGGGTATCGGAGCGCCTTGATCGGCAAGTACCACCTCGGCGGGCCGGCGAACAATCCGGATGGGGTCCGTGCGCCGCTGGCGCTGGGCTGGGATTTCTTCAATGGAAACTCTGAAGGATATCCGCCGGCCATCGATTCGACCCTGGGGGGGCAATACACGCGGGACACGACCAAGTACTCGTGCGGATTCCCGACCGGCACCGAACGAGGCGCCGCCTGGTTCCAGGACGCGGCCGGTCATGCGCGATGCGACGACAATCAGCGGACCGGCTATACGGGACAGCAGGCCGTCGCGCGGGGCGGCATTCCGGCGCTCGACGCCGAGGGGAACTTCGCGCCCAGTTGCCGCGAGGCGGCCGGCGCAGGGCCGGACTTTACCAGGTCGAACGGCTACTACGTCTGGCCACAGGTGATTGCCGACGCACGCAGTGTCCGGACGGCGACGTCGCGCCAGTACATGACGACGGCACAAACCGACGCCGCGATTGCCTGGGTCCGGGGACATTCGGAGGGGAACGACGTCGGGCGCCCCTGGATGGCGACGGTAAGCTACAACGCGATTCACACGTCGTACCAGCTGCCGCCCGCGGACCTCTACCCACCGGGCTTCGTCTGGCCGTCGAACGTCCCCGAGAGTTGCAGCGGCGCGGCCGCCGACCCCATCCTCAGCGACCTGATGCTCGGGGCGCTGGACCACGAAATCGGTCGCCTGCTCCGCGGCATCGGACTCGCTGAGGGGAGCGAGGGCGGGCCACTCGTCTACCGGCCGGAAGCGACCGACACCATGGTCGTCATCGTGGGAGACAACGGCACCTTCTACCCGGGCGTGAAGGCCCCCTACGATCCGATCAGGGCGAAAGGCACGGCGTACGAAACCGGCGTTCTCACGCCGTTGATGGTTTCCGGCCCGCTGGTGGTTGGCCCCGGCCGGAGCGTCGATCATATGGTCAGTTCGGTCGACCTCTTTCAGTTGTTCGGCGAAGTGGCCGGCGTCGATGTGCGCAAGGCGGTCCCCGCCTCGCATGCGCTCGACGCCGAGCCCATGCTGGCCTACCTGACGAACCCATCTCAGCCGAGCGTGCGGCGGACCAACTTCACACAACTCGGCCTCGGCCTGCTCCCACCGTCGGTCAAGACGTGGCCCTGTGTCCTGAAGATCGGCCCCGCGTACGTGTCCGTCGACTATCTCTACGCCTCCGAGAGCCAGTGCGTGCAAGGAGACGGGACATGGTACGGGCCATCGCCGAGCCAACCGGCTGCCCCGTACCCGAACAGCTGCGCGGTCCGGGCGGCGGGGCTCTACCCCAGCCTGGCGATTGGGGCGAACCAGGTCTGGGCGCTCCGCAACAGCCGGTACAAGCTGGTGAAGCTGGACCGGGCCGCGTGTGACAGCAGCCTGGGCGAGTACGAGTTCTACGACCTCTCGGCACGCACGCCCACAAACCCGCTCGGGATCGACCTGGCCGCGACCAATCTCCTGACCAACGGCCAGCCAGTTGGCCTGACGACGGAGCAGATGGCGAACTTCGGGGAGCTGAGCGCGCAGTTGCAGGAACAGCTCGCATCCGAGCCCGCGTGCTACGGCGACGGCAACCTGGATAAGCGCGTCGACGACAGCGACTGGCGCGGCGTGCTTCGCTACTGGGGACAACCGAGCGTCTTCGACGTCAACCTGGACGGCACGACCGACGGCGCGGACCTGCAGTGCGTGAAGAGCAACTTCGGCCGTAACTGCCGTGTCCAGGGCCCGGGGACGGCATGCAAGTGAGTTGATGGTCGTGCGCAGTGGGCAATGGTGCGTGGCCGTTGCGGACGCTCGCGCCGGGGACTGGAGTCGTCGCATGAACCGATGGATGATCGCGATGGTATTGCTGGCTACAACTGTCGGATATGCAGCCGGGACGGCGCCACAGGCGGCTGTCAACGACGAGCAGGCGGTGAGAGACGCCACGGCCAGGTTCTACGCGGCCCTCAACGTGCTGTTCCCGGGAGACGCCGGTCCGGTCAAGGACACCTGGTCGCGCGCCGACGATGTGACGTACATGGGGCCCGTCGGCGGATTGCGCCAGGGGTGGGCGGCCGTGCAGGCCGATTGGGACGCCCAGGCGGCGCAGAAACTCGGCGGCAGAGTTCAGGCCGAAGACCTGCACGTCACGGTCGGGCGGGATCTTGCGGTCGTCAGCAACTGGGAGAAGGGTCAGAATGCCAGCGCGGACGGCAAGGTGAACGTCGTCTCCATTCGCGCGACCAACGTGTTCCGAAAGGAATCCGGGGTGTGGAAGATGATCGGCCACCACACCGATCTGCTCCCCTATCTAGCGAAGTGATCCTGGGAGCAGTCCGGCGCAGCGTCCGGCTTGGCCGAGAGCGAGGCGATGCACGCCACGTCGCTCTACCGGGACCTGTCCGCCCATCCGGATAAGTCCCAGGCAATACCCGCCCTGGCGGCGTTGGCGGCCTAGAGGATGTACGGAGG
>JAPKZP010000791.1 GCA_026393735.1 Acidobacteriota bacterium | reverse complement strand
CCGTCAACCGGGGGGGTGTAGAAGTTCGTGGCCTTGTGCCACCCGGCCTGCAGATCCAGGAACAGACGGTTGGTCAGGATGCTCGTCCACTCCAGCTTGGCGAGATGCATCCGGCCGTCCTGGTTGCGGGCCGACTCGCGGGGCACGGCAGCGCTGATGCCCCGATCGGAGTCGAGCTTGTAGCGCCAGGTGTAGAAGCCGACCAGGCTGTTACGTGCATTGAACGAGTAGTTGACCTTGGCCGTGGCGTTGCTGAGGCGGCTCTCAATCTTGACGCCGGGCAGGCCCGCGACCGTGGAGAAGATGTCGTTGTCGCGAAGGCTGACATAGAATCGCGCCTTCCCGCGGACGATCGGACCGCCAAGGTCCCCGTTCAGGTCATACATGCTCGCGATTGAGTTGCTGTCGCCAATGCCGCCCGGCGGTGCGACGAAGCCGTCCTCGTCCTTTCCCCCAGGCGTCGCCAGCGCATCCGGCACGTTCAGGGTCCGCAGCGAGTCGTTCTGGTAGTAGGCCAGCGCACTGCCGTGGAACGAGTCCGCGCCCGACTTGACCGCGAAGTTCAGCAGACTGCCGGGGCCAGCGGCCTCGCCCATGGAGCCCGAGGCGCCGAGTTCGTACTCCTGCAAGCTGCCGTAGTCCAGGTAGGCGCTATTGCTCGTGCGACTGTTGTTGGAGATGATGCCTTCGATCAGCGTGCGCGTGTACCCATTGACGCCGTACGACTGGGTCCGGGTCTGACTTCCGATGTGCGATCCTCCGACATCGACGCCGCTCATCGAGAAGCCCGGCGCCAACGCCATCGCCGACCACAGATCCCGCGCCGTGGGGATGCTGGTCAGCAGTTCCTTGCTGAAGCTCGTCCCCATTGCCGTGCTCTTCACATCCACCACCGGCGCGCCTGCCACCACGTTGACTTCCGCGGACACTCCAGCCGGCGCGAGCGACGCATTGACTTTGAGTACGGCGCGCAGCGTGAGTTGGATACCCTCGCGGCGCTCGGTCTGGAACTGCGACAACTCGAAGACTACGGAGTAGTCGCCCGGAGGAAGGGGCGGGAGGCGATAACCGCCGTCGCTTCCGGTCACCGTCGTCTGGGGCTGAATCAGGGCCTGGCCCGTCACCGTGACCGTCACGCCGGGCAGGGCGCCGCCGGTGGAGTCGGTGACCACGCCGACGATCTGGCCTCGCAACTCCTGAGCCGCGGCACCGGGCGCCAGGCCCGGAGCCAGCAGGAGGCACACCCATACACACAGTTCGAAGTAACCCAGAATTCGACGGCTCATGACACCTCCACGGCGATAGACACGATTGGCCGGGCGCGCTTCGTTGGGCTCACACACGTCCCCGCAAAGGGGAGATGGCCAGAATAGGCAGCTGTCTCGTTAGAGAGTCTCCACGTTGGAGGGGAATATGACAGGACGCGAGAGCTCTGGCAATCCGTCAAACGACGTACGGTCGTCCCGGCTCCCTGTGTCTGGAGTCTCGACGCGTATGTCATTCGACGGACAGGAGCCTCTCGGGTGCGTCCTCTTGCGCGGACCCACTGTCTGCCGGCGACGCGTGGATGGGAGGGCTCGCGGGGGAAGACTGTCGCAGCGCGGACTAAAGGAATGGACGGCGTGCGTCAGGAGGGCCGGTCGGTCCGATCGGGCTCCACGGGAGGGATGACATCTTCGAGGAAGTACGCGGCAAGGCCGTTGCGGCCTTCCACGCCAGCTTTCCTGTAGATGGCCAGTGATTGCTGCCGCACCGTGCGCTCGCTGGTCTTGCGGATGTCGGCGATCTCTTTGTGACGGAGCCCCTTGAGCAGCAACAACGCCACCTCCTTCTCGGCGTCGGTCAACTTCCAGATCTCGAACTTCGCATCGATCGCGTCGCCCACGCCCTTTAGCAGCGCGCTCGCTGTCACGGCGCTGCGTTCTGCATCCCCACGCGCCTCCGCGAGGTTGGTGCTCAGGGATTGTTCGCGATCCAGGCCCGCACGACGCTGGCGGCGCCACCACATACCGCCCACGACGAGGGTGGCCAGCAGCAGCGCCGGGACGCCAATGGCCGCCACCAGCGAGATCCCTCGCCAGCGTCCGAACCAGCCCGGCATGCCAACGACAGGGCGTTCCGTTCTCGGGGCCTGAAGAGCGCCGTCCAAGAAGTGGGCGTACTCGCCCGGGGGCTCGTACATGTCGGTCCAGTACTGTTCCCGAAGGACCGCGCGCCAATCCGGGTGACGGACCATGGCCCCGACGACGCCCGCCAGTTGCTGACGCTCAGCAGGCGTCGTGCCAGGAGCCCCGAACACGCCACGCCAGTTGACGTAGACAATGTCGAGCCCCTTCTCACGCAGTGTTGGGAGGTTAATGCCAGGCTCGCGCTCGGTAGACGTCACGCCGAGCACGCGCACGCGACCGGAGGCCACCTCTGCCGCGAATTCGCCATAGCCGCCAAGGCCCACGGATTCGAGCTTGCTCACGACGAACGCCAGCATGTCGGATCGCGAATGCGTCGGGACGTAGTTGGTGCGAAGAACCTCGGCCCCCGTGACATCGGCAAGCATGGTAAGAAACGTATGATTCGATCCGCCGTAGGGCCCGCCCACCCACAGGATCGAGGCGGGCCTGTGCTTGACAGCCTGCAGGAGATCATCGAGCGTGCGAAACGGTGAAGCCGCCGACACCGCGAGCGCCTGGCTCTCGCCGGTCAGCCGCGCGATAGGTACGACGGACTTCAGATACGAGGCGACGGGACTGCCGGCGGGCGCCGCTCCCAGCATCACGAACCCGCCAACCAGCAGGACGCGGCCGTCACCACGATAGTCGGCCACGAACTCCGCCAGCGCCAAGCTGCCGCTGTCTCCTGGGCGGTTGACGACCTTGACATCGTCGACGAGTCCTGCCACGCGCAGCGTCCGCGCCATGTTCTCGGCTGTACGGGCCCATCCGCCCGTCGGCGCCCCGGGCGCGACGATGGTGAGCCGGTCGAGATGCGGGGGCGAGGCAGCATCCGCGGGAAGGTAGGCAGCTGCGCACAACGCCAACACGAGTACCGGCGGCAGACAGAGGCGCAGACAATTGCGATGCGTCGATTTCGGCACGGTTGAGCGTCAGGATACCACCGGTGCCATGTCCCGTCGACCGCACGCGCAACACCGTCGGCGAGCGACCGGTTGCCTCCTGGGAACGGGCCACGCGATTGGGCGCCGTGGTTGCCGGCCAGCAACGAGTTCGATTCCGCTGCCGCAAATGGCAAAGGCCGCAGGTTGTGCCTGCGGCCTTTGATGGTTGCGGGGGCCCGCAACCAACGGTACTTGCAGCTGTGGACGGGTGCCGCCTGATGGAGACTCCACGTCGTTTTCCAGGTCGCGTGCGCGCGACTGGACGCCCCTGTTAGGGCTGGCATTAATACTCAAAGACGTTATATTATTGCCATCTACGACTGCCATGCACAAACGTCAATGGGACACCGTGCTCTACGAAATCGCCGAAGGCCAGAGCGGCTTCTTCACCGCGGCCCAGGCGAGGGCGGCAGGCCTGCACCAGGTCCGCTTGGTGCAGCTTGCCAAGCAGGGAGACATCGCGCGCGAAACGCGAGGCGTGTACCGCTTCACACGATTCCCCGTGACTCAGCTCGGGCACTACATGGCGGCGGTCCTCTGGCCTCAAGTCCGCCGGCCTGACGTGGTTGGCGTGGTATCCCATCAATCGGCCCTGTCTATCCACGGGCTGTCTGATGTGAACCCGGCGCGCATTCACCTGACGCTGCCGGGCATTCTTCGCCTCCGACGTCAGGTCCCAAAGGCGCTGGTCATCCATTATGCAGACCTCGCGCCCGGCGATGTCGAACGCGTTGAAGGAGTGCCCGTCACCACTCCCGCCAGGTCCATTCGCGATGCCCACGCCGGCCACCTTGGTTCTGACGTCGTCGGCACGGCGATCGCCGATGGGCGGCGATCTGGGGCTCTGGGCCTGGCCGAGGCTGACGCCCTGGAGCGAGAGTTGCTGGGAACGACGCCAAGGCGTCGCCGCGCCGCGGCCAAACGCCGACGTGCGAGATGACGCCAGGTCCAAAGCGACCCGCCGGGCCTCCGCCTTCGGCCGGCGTGCTGGCGCGGTACGCGCAGGCATACGCCCGGGAGGTCGGGGTCGCCGAGGGCCGGGTTCGCGCGTGGGTCGCGTACATGATCATGGCCGGCGCCCTTGTGCGCGCAACCGGTGCCGCTGGACCGCGGTTCATCGTCAAGGGCGGCGTCGCCCTGGAGTTGCGCCTGCGCAACCGAGCCCGTGCGACTAAAGACATCGACGTCGTTCTGCGCGACGCGGAGGCTGACCTTTCCGATGCGCTCGAACAGGCGGTGACGGGCGACGCCTATCAGGGCTTCTCATTCCGGCGTAAGGGCGAACCGTTGCTGCTGGACAACGGCGCGGTCAACATGGAGGTTGCGGTCACGTATCGCGGCCAGCCATGGACCAGCATCAGCGTCGATGTCGCGCGCGCGGAAGCCGGCGAGTCCGATGTCGAATGGGTGGAGGGCATCGCCCTCGCCGACGCCTTCGGTGTGACTGGCCCAGCGCAGCTGCCGTGCCTCCCGCTTCGGTT